>SKZC01000367.1 GCA_007127575.1 Gemmatimonadota bacterium | reverse complement strand
TACATGAGGCAATAGTCCAGCGTGTGTTTGCAGGTGAGGAAGGGGGCCACCAGCGAGAGGTCCGCATCCTCTCCCAGGTTCGCCGTCAGATGTCGAAGGTTCTCCTCTTCCCGGTCTCCCACGGCGTCATCGGTGAGAAAGAGGGGGTGTCCGGCCCGAGTGAGTCTCCGGAGAGTATGGTGAAGGTCGATCCAGGCGTCCATGGACTCCTGGTGCGAGAGCCCGGCCCTGGGCGGCCGGAGCTCCACCGAGATGAGCGGGTCCGGGTCATGTAGGCGTTCTCTCAGGCCGCTCATCAACCTGCCGACCCCACCACCGCTTCCACTTCTTCCGGGAGTACCGGAAGGTCGTCCGTCAGATTCTCCATCCCATCCTCCGTAACCAGCACATCGTCTTCAATCCGAACTCCGATTCCGGCGAACTCGCCGGCACCCTCCTCCTCCAGGTCGGACGGAAAGTAGAGTCCCGGCTCCACCGTGAGGACCATGCCGGGCTCCAACTCCGTCCCCTTCCCTCCGGAGGCGTAGTCCCCCGGATCGTGGACGTCCAGGCCCAACCAGTGGGACGTCCGGTGTGGAAAGTATTCCTTGTGCGCCTCTTCCTCCAAGAGCTGATCCATAGATCCGGAGAGGACCCCGAGAGAGCGAAGCTCGGCGGTGAGGGCCCGGACCGCCGCCTGGTGGACGTCGCCCACCGTGGCGCCGGGACGGATGGCCGAGAGGGCGGCGGCTCGAGCGGCGAGCACCGCCTCGTACACCTTCCGCTGAGGCGAGCTGAAGCGGCCGGAGGCCGGGAAGGTGCGGGTGACGTCCCCTGCGTAGAGGCGCACCTCCGCTCCTCCGTCCAGGAGTACAAGGTCTCCCTCCTGGATCCTACTCGCGTTGGCCACGTAGTGGAGCACGCACCCGTTCTCCCCCGAGCCCACGATGGTGGGAAAGGCGGGGCCCTGGGCTCCACTGCTCCGGAAAGCGCCCTCCAGGATGGCTTCCATCTCCCACTCTCCCATCCCCGGACGGGTGGCGGCCATGGCCCTCAGGAATCCCGCCACCGTCCGTGCGGCGGCCTCCCGCAAGGCCTGCACTTCCTCCGGATCCTTTCTGAGCCGCAGGGGGTCCAGGAGAAGCCCTGGATCCAAAATGCCCCGTGGGCCGGATCCGTCCCGGGCTCCGCGAGATCGAGCCCGGGCCAGGGCGGCCAGGGCGTGCCGCCGTACGGCGGGGTCCTCGTCCAACCGTACATAGAGACGGTCCACCCCCAGAAGTAGTGGCGGAAACCGGTCTTCCATCTCCTCCACGGGATGGACTTCGTCGGGCTCGAAGATCTGCTTGGCCGCTTCCGGACCCAGGCGGGGCCCGGACCACCGCTCCGCCTTGGGGTCCCGACCCCGGACGAAGAGAACGAACCGGACCCCATCCGCGTCCTTCCGGAACACCCCGAGCCCCCCCTCCTCCACGAATCCGGTGAGATAGAAGAGCTCCGAGGAGGGTCGGTACGGATACTCCGAGTCACGACTTCGATGCCGGAGCGGAGCTGCCGGAAGCACCAGGGCACCGGACTCCATGGATTCCAGCACCCTCTCCCGACGAGTGCGAAAGATCTGCGGTGAGAAGCCGAGGAAGGGTTCCGCCTCCCCGGTCATCCCTTCAAGACCCCTAGTGGCCGGAGCCGAGCCACCTTCCGCCCCACACCCGCCCGGTCCACCACGTCCACCACGTCGGCCACGTCCTTGTAGGCCTCTGGGACTTCCTCCGCAACCGTGGCCATGGAGGTAGCGCGAATCTCGATTCCCTGGTCCCCGAACTCCCGGCGAATGTCCCTCCCCCGGGAAGAGCGCTTCGCCTGGCGCCGACTCATCCGTCGACCCGCCCCGTGACAGGTGGAGCCGAAGGTTTCCCGGTATGCCCCTTCCGTGCCCAGGAGGATGTAAGAGTACCGGCCCATGTCCCCCGGGATGAAAACGGGCTGACCCAAATCCTGGAAGCGGGCTCCCAGCTCGGGGTGCCTCGGAGGGAAGGCCCGGGTGGCCCCCTTGCGATGGACGCAGACGGTGCGCTCACTCCCCTCGATCTCGTGCCGCTCGAACTTGGCGATGTTGTGAGCCACATCGTAGACCAACGACATGGCCAACTCCTCTTCCGATCTCCCCAGCACCTCCTGGAACACGCCCCGAACCCGGTGGGCCATCATTTGACGATTGGCGAAGGCATAGTTCGCGGCGGCCCGCATGGCCCCGAGATATCGCTGCCCCTCCGGTGACTCGATGGGAGCGCAGGCGAGCTGGCGGTCCGGGAGGTCGATCCCGTACCGCGCCACCGCCCGATCCATTACCTCTAGGAAGTCGTCGCACACCTGGTATCCCAGGCCTCGGGAACCGGAGTGGATGAAGACGGTCACCGTCCCAGGCTCCACCCCCAGGCGTTGGGCGGCACCATCGTCATAGACCTCATCCACCCAACCCACCTCCACGAAGTGGTTGCCGCTTCCCACGGTACCGACCTGGTCTCGTCCCCTCTTCAGGGCCCGGGCGCTCACCTGGTCAGGATCCGCGCCGTCCAATGCCCCTCCATCCTCAATGGCATCCAGGTCCGCCGGGGTCCCGAATCCCTCCTTTACAGCCCAACCCGCCCCCTCCTCCAGGATCCGGCGCACTTCCTTTTCAGTGCGGACGAAAGTCCGGTACCCCCGGCCCACCCCGGCGGGAATGGACTCGAAGATCCGGTCCATGAGCCGGGAAAGCCGCGGGCGGAGATCGTCCACGTGCACGTTCGAGCGGAGAAGCCGAACCCCACAGTTGATATCGTAGCCCACTCCGCCTGGAGAGATGATCCCCCCTTCCCCCGGATCGAAGGCGGCCACGCCGCCGATGGCGAAGCCGTAGCCCCAGTGAATGTCCGGCATCCCGATGGAGCGCCCCACGATCCCCGGGAGCTGGGCCACGTTGGCCACCTGTTTCACCGCCTCGTCCCCTCGGATGTCCCGCATGAGGGTCTCGTCAGCCAGGATGAGCCCGTCCACGCGCATCTTGCCCTGGCGAGGAATCAGCCACCTGAACTCGTCCAGTTGCTTCAATTTCATGACTTTCCACTCCCTCCAGACACTCCACCTTCCGAATCACACATCGAAGATCACGCGGGCGTACCACCCCTCGGTCTGCATCTCTCGGGCCTCCAAGCCGTGGAGCGTCACCCCCTTGATCTCCCGAGCCGGAGGGCCGGATGGAAAACCAGCGTCCACGATCCCCTCGAGATTCCCGTCCCCGAGCTCCTCGATCCGACCTGCCGCGAACACCAGCCCCTCCCCATCGAAGAGGTAGAGAACCTCCCGGAGCCAGTTCCGGAGGAGGTGCGCGGGAGAGCTTCCCTCGACCCGAACCCGCCGCTCCTCCGTCACCTCCGGCGG
>SKZC01000069.1 GCA_007127575.1 Gemmatimonadota bacterium | reverse complement strand
GGGTGGTGATCCACGGCGGGAAGGTCTACGTAGGGGAGACGTTGACTCCTGAGATCCGGGTCTTCGATCCGTCGGGGGAGCTGGAGCGAACCGTGGAGTTCGACCCGGCAGGCGCCCCCACCCCGGAGGAAGCACTCCAGGTGGTGCGGGACTCCGCCCTGGCCCAGGACGGCTCCCGAACCGGGATACGAGCATCCCTCCTGGCCCCCGCGCTGGAAATCCCCACCCCGGAGCGCACCTCGGTGTTCTGGACCTTCCTGGTGGATGGGGAAGGCTACCTCTGGGTCCGGCCGTATGAACCCGCCATCCACGCCGCAGCCCTGGGGGGAAACGTGGGCGCCGGCGTCGGGGCCGGACCCGGCGGCCTCTGGCGGGTCTTCCACCCCGACGGCACGGAGTTGGAGCCCATCCGGATCCCCGAGGCCCTGGAACCGATCCGGCTCACCACGGACGCCGTCATCGGGATCCACCGGGACGAGTTCGGAGTGGAATCCGTCCGGGTTCATCCTGTAGTCCGGCGGTGAATCACGCCTGAGGGCGGCCCCGGAGGAGTCCGGTGGGATGAAACCGATGGACGCCCTACGCCGTAAGATGGGGCGCAGGGATACGTGAGGCCTCCGCCCCCACTTCAGCGAGAGCTCCGACCATGATCGAGCACGGCCCCCACCACGGTGACCCCGACCCCCCTGGAGAGGGACCCTCCAGAGCCCGCCGCATCCTCCACGACATCTCCCCGCGGGCCTGGGAGCACCCGGCGGATCGGGCCGCCCTCCAGGCCCTGAGACGCGTACCCGTCTTCGACGAGGTCCTGAAGAAGCTCTTCGGGGTTTTCGGCGAGAAGCCCGGTCGTCTGGCCTTTCAAGCCAACGCCGTCCAGACCTCCTCGAATCAGTTCGCGAGGGTCCACGAAATCCACGTGGAGGTCTGCGAGACCCTGGACGTCTCACGGCAAATCCCCCTCTTCGTGGCCCAGAACCCTGTGGTGAACGCCGGCGCATACGGGATGGAGAAGCCCTTCATTCTCCTGAACTCCGGCCTGGTCCGCCTCCTGGACGAGGAGGAGCTCCGCTACGTCCTGGCCCACGAGGTGGGTCACGTCCTGAGCGGGCACGCCCTCTATCGGACCATGATGGTCATCCTCATCCAGCTCTCCCAGCGAGGCTTTCCCCTGGTGGGTTGGGCGGCACGGGGAGTCCTCTTGGCGCTCCTGGAATGGTACCGCCGAAGCGAGCTCTCGTCGGACCGGGCGGGCCTCCTGGGCGTTCAGGACCCGGAGGTCGTCTTCGGAACCATGCTGAAGATGGCCGGCGGAGGCCGACCCGACGAGACGAACCTGGAGGAGTTTCTGGCCCAGGCGGAGGCCTATGCGGAGAGCGAGGACGTGGCGGACTCCGTGTTCAAGGTGCTGAACCTACTGGGAACCACCCACCCCTTCTACGTCCTCCGGGTGTCGGAGCTCAGAAAGTGGATCGAATCCGGAGAGTACGACCGGATTCTGCGGGGAGAATATCCACACCGCTCCGACCCGGACCCCGCCTACCTGGACGACCTCACGGCGGCGGCCGCCGCCTACTCCGCTGACGCTCGGGACGTGGTGGACGACGTGGCCCAAGCGGCCCGGCGGATGCGGGATTCCATCATGGAGGGATTCCGCCGATGACGGGAGCGAAGAAGCCCGGCGGTCGAGCCCTTTGACACCCCCTTTCCCCCTCTGTACGGTAGGGCCTTTCCGACGCATGCCGAGCCCCGCCCGGACGGCGGTGGGCCGGCAGGCGCAGAGGAAATCAGGGAACACGAACGAGGGTGGGCCGGCGGAATGAAAAAGATCTTGGTGGTGGGAAACGGAGGGCGCGAACACACCCTGCTCTGGAAGCTTCACCAGGACGATCCGAGCCTGCGGCTCTTCGCCACACGTCCCAACGCCGGGATGGCCGAGTTGGCCCAGGAGGTGGACCTGGCGCCCACGGACGTGGACGGTTTGGCGTCCTGGGCCCAGGGAGCCGAGGTGGATCTGGTGGTGGTGGGCCCGGAGGCCCCGTTGGCTTCGGGGCTGGTGGACCGACTTTCAGCCCGCCGGATCCCCGCCTTCGGACCCACGGAGTCGGCGGCACGCATCGAGGCCAGCAAGGCCTTCGCCAAAGAGCTCATGGATGACGCCGGGGTCCCCACGGCCGGGTACCGGACCTTCACGGACCCTGCGGCTGCGGAAGCCCATATCCGAGAGCAAGGCCCTCCCATCGTGGTGAAGGCATCGGGCTTGGCGGCCGGAAAAGGAGCCATCGTCTGCTCCCAGGTGGAAGAGGCGGTGGAGGCGGCCCGGGAGATGTTGTCGGGGGAGGCCTTCGGCGACGCCGGAGGGGTGGTGGTGGTGGAAGAGTGCATGGAGGGAGAGGAGCTGTCGGTATTCGGCCTCGCCGACGGTACGGACGTCCTTCTCCTCCTTCCTTCTCAAGACCACAAGCGGGTGGGTGAAAGGGACACGGGCCCCAACACGGGCGGGATGGGTGCCTACGCGCCCCTCTCTTTCGTCTCGGCTGAGTTCCTGGAGGAGGTGCGGCGGAGGATTTTCCTTCCCACTCTGGAGGCGCTGGTAGCGAGAGGGGCTCCCTTCAGGGGGATCCTCTATGCAGGGCTCATGCTCACGGAGGAAGGCCCCAAGGTGGTGGAGTTCAACTGTCGATTCGGGGATCCCGAAGCCCAGGTGGTCCTTCCCCTTTTGGACTCGCCCTTGCTCGACCTTCTGATCCCGGTGGCCTCCGGGTCCCGGCTCGACGCCGACGGAGTCCGGTGGAGGTCGGGGGCAGCCCTGACCACGGTGGTGGCATCGCCTGGCTATCCGGGTTCCTATCCGAATGGGTTGCAGATGGAGCTGGACCAGGAGCTCTTCTCCGATCCGGAAATCCTCCTTTTCCACGCGGGTACCGCCCGGGAGGAGAGAGGCTCTGGCGGCCCGGGGGCTCTCTTGACGGATGGAGGCCGTGTGGCCGCCGTAACAGGTCTAGGGGAGACCCTGGAGGAGGCCCGGGACCGAAGCCTCCGAGGAGCGGAGGCGGTCCGATTCGAGGGTGCCAACTTCCGGAGAGACATCGGATGGCGCGAGTTTTCCCGCTCGGAGGCCGAACGGCCCTGAGCCCCGACGTCCCACACCGCCCCCGCATGGAGTCCGGTGCCGGAGCTACCTGAGGCGGAAACCATCGTCCAGGAACTTCGCCGCACCGTTCCGGGACTCCAGATCCAGGGGCTGGAGGTACTTCACCCGGACCTGATCCGAGGCGCGGAGGCGGCGGCTTTCCGACGGCAGCTCCTGGGTTCGGAGATCGGGGATGTGACCCGGCGGGGGAAGAACATCATCCTGGACTCCACACCCGCTGGAACTCTGGTGGTGAACCTGGGGATGTCCGGCCGGCTCCTCCTCCGACGACCCGGAAGCCACGATTCCGAGCCCACGCACCCGGGGGTGATCTTCCATCTGGACCATGGAGTGCGCCTCATCTACCACGACGTGCGTCGCTTCGGGAGGCTGGAGCTCCAGACCCCGGAAGGACACCGCCGCTGGAGCCGAACCCTGGGTCCGGAACCCCTCTCCTCAAGCTTCACCGGAAAACGGCTGGGAGACGCCCTCTCCCGCTCCCGCTCGCCCGTCCACTCCTGGCTCCTGGACCAACGCCGCGTGGCCGGAGTGGGAAACATCTACGCCAGTGAGGCGCTTCACCGTGCCCGAATTCACCCCAGGCGGCCCGCTCGGTCCTTGGAGCCCCGGGAAGTCCAGGCCCTCCACCGGTCGATCCGAAAGGTCCTGAGGGAGGCCATCGAAGCCAAAGGCACCACGTTCAGGGATTACCGGACGGCTGCCGGGGATACGGGGACCTTCGCCTTTCGCCTCCGGGTGTACGGTCGGGGGGGAGAGCCCTGCCACCGGTGCCGAGCCCCGATCCAGCGCACCATCCTCTCGAACCGGTCCGCCTTTCTCTGTCCTAGGTGTCAAGGCGAAGCCGGCGGTGATGCGCGTTAAGAGGGGCTTGCGAGAGGGCTACGCCTCTCCCTTCTCTCCCACGTGGAGGGCCGCGATCCCGAAGCTGAGAAGCTCCCACCGAGCCCGGGTGAACCCGGCGGCCTCCATTCGGAGGGCCAGCTCGGAGGGACCCGGGAATTCCTTCACGGATTCGGGAAGATAGGTATAGGCCCACGGGTGTCCCGAGACGAGCCGCCCCACCAGAGGAAGGATCCGATGGAAGTAGAAGAGGTAGAGGCGGCGCATGAGCGGATTGGGCGGCTCGGTGAACTCCAGGATCACCAGCCTGCCCCCTGGGGCCAGGACCCGGTGTAGCTCCTCGAGCCCCCGGTCCAGCCCGGCCAGATTCCGGACTCCGAAGCCCACCGTGGCACCTCGGAAGGTCCCGTCGGGAAAGGGAAGCTGGAGGGAGTCACCGCAGACGGGGTGAACGGAGGCTCCCTGGAGCTTGTCCTTCCCTTCCTCGAGCATGGGTAGAGCGAAATCCGATGCCACGACGGCTCCGCGAAACTCCTCCCGTCCGGCCAGCTCCAGCGCTAGGTCGAAGGTACCGGCACAGGCATCCAGATAGACTCCATCGGGGACCGACTGCCAACCCAACGCGTCGACCGCCCTCCGGCGCCATCGCCGGTCGATGTTCAGGCTCAGAACGTGGTTCAGGAGGTCGTACCGAGGCGCAATCTCCGAGAAGATGGTCTGGACCTGTCGCTTGCGACCTACCCCCTCCAAGGGCTGAGCCGACGGTGGACGCTCCTCCATCTGACGGCCTCCTGAGACGCGGGTGGGGACTTGGACGGCACTCGCCGCCTCCGACTCCCAGCGGCGCCTCACGGGCTACCCACCAGACCCTCAGGGTTCCGGGCAGAAGCCGGCCCGGATCCTTTGCCGTCCCCCTGAGGAACCGAGCCGGTCCCGGTGTGGATCCGCAGCCCCCCGGTTGGGGTTTTGCTTGGAGGGACGGGGGGCGAGCGGAAATAAACACGTGCAGGCTCCAGAAGCTGGCTGAAACCCGGAACTCACCTCCTGCGTAGTGGGACACGACCTCGAAACGGTCGGGGCCTCGGCGCGGTTGGACACCCGAAGGCGGGAAACGAACCCCTTGGAATACTCCTCTCTGGATGACCGGAGGCTGGTGGAGCTGGCGTGCGAAGGCCGGCAGCGGGCCTTTAGCGAGCTTCTGGAGCGTTTCCAGCGCCCGGTCTTCTCCCTGGTGTTCCGGATGGTTCGAAACCGGGATCAGGCCGAGGATGTGGCGCAGGAGGCGTTCGTAAAGGCCTTCAACGCCATCCAGTCATACGACCCCCGCTACAAGTTCTCGAGCTGGTTGTTCAAAATCGCCAACAACGTGGCCATCGACCACCTCCGGAAGAAGGAGCTGGACACGGTGTCCATCGACGGTTCCCCTCACGCTATGGAGGACGAAGAAGCGGAGAGAAGCCGGATCACCCTGGAGTCCACGGAGGAAGATCCCGCGTCCTACGCGGAGGCCCGGGAGCTGGGGGGCCAGATCGAGGAGGCCATCGGCCACCTTCGACCGGAATACCGTACCGTCGTCCTTCTCCGGCATGTGGAAGGCTACGCGTACGATGAGATCGCCGAGGTGATGGATCTCCCGTTGGGGACGGTGAAGACGTACCTCCACCGGGCGCGAGGAGAGTTGAAGGAGCTCCTGGCCCCCATCGCCACGTGACCGAAGCCGGACCGCGTGAAGGGAAACTGAAACTTCAGAGCTGAAGCAGCCGTAGGGTCGCATAGAACTCAACGGAGGTGAGAACCGTGAGGAATGAACCGGAAAAAGCACACCTGAGTGCCGAGGAGATCCAGGCACTCCTGGAAGGGGACCTCCCGGTAGGAGAGGTGGCCCGGGTCCGCGGCCATGCGGACCGGTGTGCCCGGTGCACGTCCGAGCTCCAGGCGTGGCAGACCTTCATGCAGGAGCTGGACGAGCTTCCCCTCCTGGAGCCCTCCGTGGACTTTTCCAGCCGGGTGCTGGAGCACGTCCCGGTCCGGCGTTCGGCGCTGGCTCGCCTCAGGGATCGAGTTCGGTCCCTGGTAGGGCGACGACGGGAAAGCCGCCACCCGGCGCCGGGCCTCCTGCAGGAGTACGCCGAAGGAATCCTGAGCGGACGGAAGCTGCGGGGGCTGGAAGGACACCTGGCGGCCTGTACCTCCTGCCGGTCCGAGGCGGAGGAGTGGGGAGCGGTCATGTCCAGCCTCTCCGCACTGCCCCAACTGGATCCGGGTCCTGCCTTCGCCGACGCGGTGCTGGCCCGAGTGGAGTTGGCGCCGGTCCCGGCTCGCCGGAAGCGGCTGTCCTGGGACAGGGCCCTTGGGGCTTTGGACCGACTCGTGCCCACCAATCCCCGGGGTTGGGGGATCGCCGGCGGCGTGGCCGCCGCGCCGGTGGCCGCCTTCGTGGCGCTGGTGGGCTACGTGGCCACCCACCCCGTGCTGAGTCTCACCGATCTCGCCATCTTCGCCTGGTGGCAAGTCTCGGAAGCCGCATCTTTCGCTTCCGCATGGGCCACCGGGATTCTCCTCGAGCAACAATTGACCGCTCAGATCTGGGCCCTCACGCAGTCGGCGATCCAGGCTCCCGGCTGGACGGCGGGAGCCCTCGTGGCGGGATGGATCGCCTCGGCGGCAGCGGGTTGGGTTCTCTACCGGAACGTCATCGCACCCCCCGACACGGCGGGACGCCATGTACATGCATAGATCGTGGTTCGCGGCCCCGTTTCTCCTCGCTCTGGCGGTGCCATCCGTCGGAGAGGAAGCGGTGGCCCAGACTCCTCCAGTCACCTCCAGCGAGGTCTCCGTTTCCTCCGCCGCAGCTACCCTTCGGGTGGAGCTGACGGAGGAGGAGGTACTGGAGATCTCCCTGCGGGACGGCACTGTGGAGGTGGACGGCACGTCGGTGGGCTCGTACAGCCCGGGGGCGGCGCTGGACGAGGCCTGGCGAGACTTCCTGAGTGAGGCGGTCCGAGTGGGGCCGCAAGAGCTGAGCACTCGGCTGGCGGAGTGGACGCCCCCGTCGGGTCTGGACCCGGAGGAGGCGGCGGCGGCTCAGGCCCTGGCCTCCACTCTCGAGGACCGGCTCGCTCGAGCTGCTTCTCCCCCTGGCCCCCCAAACGGCCTCGCCATTCTGGACGGACAGACGGATGACGTTCTGAGGGCCCTTCTCCTCCGTCCTCAACGCCTGCGTCAGCTCAGCGAAGTCCTGGAGGGCCTGGACGTCACCGAGCTGGAGATTCGAGTGGGTGAGAATGTGGTGATCGGACCGGAGGAGTCCATCCCCGCCACGCTGGTGGTGGTGGACGGGAACCTCACCGTGGACGGGGTGGTGGACGGACATGTGATCTCCCTCGGTGGAACCGTGGAGCTGGGTGAGGAGGGGGAGATTACCGGGGACCTCCGGTGGCGAAACGGTGAGATCCGAGGATCCCGAGAGATCGTGGCCGGGACCCTTTCCGAGGTGGAGGACCTGAGGACACAAATCGAAGCTCAGGTAAGGGAGCAGTTGGCGAGAGACCTCCCTCGGCAGGTTCAGGAGGCCGCTCCTCCCGCCACCGACCGGGGATGGTTGGGACGCATCATCCGCTCCGACGGTTTCCGCCCACTGGGCCATATCCTCGGGGGGCTCGGCGGGCTCATACAGACCGCCGTGACCTACGTGGTGCTGCTCTTGCTCGCCAGTGGAGTGGTTGCCTTCTTCCCTCAGAACCTGGAGATCATCTCGGAGACGGCGCGGAGGGAACCCGGCCGATCCGCCTTGGTGGGCGTGGCCGGATTCGTCCTCTTCTTCCCCGCATGGATTCTGGGCATCGTGGGGCTGGCCATCTCCATCATCGGGATTCCTCTCCTCCTCATCTGGACCCCCGCCTTCCCACTGGCGTTCGTCCTGGCCGGAGCACTGGGCTTCCTGGCCGTGGCATACCAGGCGGGGGGATGGTTCGCCGACCGTCGGATCCAGGGCTTCGATTGGACGGATCGGTCGACTCCGTTCCAGCAACTGGCGCTGGGGCTGGGCCTCTTCGTGGCCGCCTTCGCAGCCGCAAGCATCGTCCAGATGGCCGGTCCGTGGCTGGGATTCTTCCAGGGACTCCTTCGCTTCCTGGGCGTCATGGCCGTGCTCGCGGCCGTGACGGTGGGTATGGGCGCGGTCCTCCTGTCCCGGGCGGGGCGGATCCGGCCCTACGCCACCGGTGTGGCCGACTCACCCGGGGGAGGGCCTGGTTCTCCTCCGGGAGGGTCGGGGACCCCTCCCATGGATGACGAGGTGGAGGAGTGGGAGCGGGAGTTCCAGGAAGCCCGGGGCGAGACGCCCCCGTCCGCAGGATCCACGGCCCGTTCCGGCGGGCACGGGGAAGGGCCCCCTCCCTCGTCCTCCGACGGGGAGACGGAGTCAGACGGGGAGGAACCCGAACGTGGGTGAATCCCGGTTCCTTCGGCGCCTCACCCGGCGGGTTCGGGAGGCACTCCCGGGGCTCGCCCTTCTATGCGTGATCCCCCTGGTGGCAGCGGACTCTGTCGCCGCCCAAAGCATGAGCACATTCCAGAGCTCGCGATCCTTCGGGGGCGAATCGGAATTGACCGTGCAGGTGCGCTACGGCGCCGGAACGTTCCGCTTGGGGCCGGGCGATCCCGGGCTTCTCTACCAGGCGGTGATGGAGTACGACGAGGAGGTCTCGCACCCCATCTCGGATTATTCCAACGGTCGCCTCACCGTCGGGGTGGAGGACCTGGGGGGCCGGGGCCGCTTCACGGTTCGCAGAGAGGCCCGAGGCGAGTTGGATCTCCGTCTGGGAACCCAGGTACCCACCGACCTCCGACTGGAACTAGGGGCCGTGCGAACGGAGGTGGACCTGGGTGGAATCCCCCTGGAACAGTTGGAGTTCACCACTGGGGCATCCGAAACCGACCTGCGGGTGTCGGCACCCAACCCGACCTCTATGGAACGGGTGGCCATGAAGGTAGGGGCCGCCAGCTTCCGGGCTCGGGAACTGGGGAACCTGAACGCACAGCGATTCGAGGTGGAGGCTGGGGTCGGAGATGTGCGACTGGACTTCTCCGGGAGGTGGAGCTCCGACGCCACCGTCCGAATCTCCATGGGGATGGGGTCGCTGGAGCTCCAGGTCCCCCAGGAGCTGGGAGTCCGCCTGAGCCGGAGCACCTTCCTGACCTCCCTGGACGCCGATGACTTCGTTCGGCGCGGAGGGGATTACTACAGTCCCAACTGGGACGAGGCGGAACACCAGTTGCACATTGATGTCAGCGCTGCGCTGGGCAATATCCGGGTGCGTCGGAATCCATGAAGGGTGAATCCTTTGGGCCCGAATCCCCGTAGGGGGAAGGGAAGCGAGATCCGACTCTGGGCCGAGGGGTTCCGATAGGAGCCCACGGCATGACCCTAGGAGGAAACGATGATCGGTACCCTGGTGACCCTGTTCTTCGTGGGCCTCGTCACC
This sequence comes from Gemmatimonadota bacterium, assembly GCA_007127575.1. Classification (GTDB taxonomy): domain Bacteria; phylum Gemmatimonadota; class Gemmatimonadetes; order Longimicrobiales; family Gaopeijiaceae; genus SKZC01. The sequence continues at coordinate 3,044 of SKZC01000069.1, read as the reverse complement.
CTCGTGGTGGTGGGGGTGGTTCTCTCCATCCTGGGGGTGGTCTTCTCCCTGGCTCTGGGGACGGCAAGCTTTCTCCTCTTCAAGGTCGCTCCGGTGATCTTCGTCGGATGGTTGATCCTGAAGCTCCTGGAGGGGAGGAAGAGGCCTGATCAGCTCTCCGCAGCCGATCGACAGTGGTTGGACGGAGGCCGCTGATCCGAACCCGGGCCCCTACCCCTTCGCCCGTGTGCTTTCGGGCGGATCCGTCCCGAAGGGCGACCTCTACCCGGCCGTCGGAGTTCACGAGAGCAACGAGCCGGCCGGGTCTCACGGATCCGTAGGTGTGGCCGACGGGAATGGAGCGGTTTTCCAGCTCCACCGTCGGCCCCTCTCCCCTCTTCACCGCTTCCAAGACCGCTCCGGGCAAGTTCGTGGACAGGTTTCCGAACCGGTCCACGTAGACCACCGCCCCCACCACCCCATCCCGTGCCCACTCCGGATGTGGCAACGAGTGGCGAACGGGATCGCTCACGGTGCGACCCAGTCGGGAGATGGCGACCCCCAGGGAGAGGTGGGCGGCGGCCGGGGCGAACACGTCGCGGCCATGGAAGGTCCGACTCCGACGTGGAAGGAGGTACTCTTCTTCGGTGAGTTCCACCGCCCGCCAGGCCCCCGCCTCCTCCAGCACTCGGGAGAGGACACCGTTGTCCGGCGCCACCAGGAAGCGTCGGTCCGCTTCCACTGCCAGGGGCCTCCGCCGGGTCCCCACACCCGGATCCACCACCACTATGTGAACCGTTCCTTCCGGGTAGCGGCTCCAGTATCGGGCCAGCACGAACCCGGCCTCCGTGACTCCGCCGGCGGAAAGATCGTGGGTCATGTCCTCCACCTGGGCGTCCGGGGACAGGGAGGCCAGCACCCCTTTCATGGCTCCTACGTATCCGTCCCGGGTCCCGAAGTCGGTGAGAAGGGTAATCCGGGGCACCGGGCTTACCGAGACTCGGGCTCGGCGTCATCGGTAGCCCTGTCCGTTTCCTCGCGCCACTCCAGCCGCGCGTGGATGGCAGCCAGGGTCGACTCCCCCAGAACGGCGGCGGCCCGCCGCCCTCCCAACTCCGCCACCTCAACCCCCTCCCTCTTCAACTCCCCCAGGGTTTCGGGAAAGTCGGCCAAGATTACGTGTAGGGGCATGGCGGAGAGCTCTGCCAACGGAGGGCGGGGGAGAACCTGCGTTCGCCTCAGCGCGGGCCGTCGCCCCTCCATCACCCGCCGCCGACCCTTGCCCCCTCCCGGACGGCTCGGAGCACGGCGGCCGCCACCTTGGACAGGACCGCGGAGGCGGGAGAGTCCGGATGGGAGAGAACCGCAGGAGCCCCGTCGTCCCCTGAGGCACGCACCGCCGGATCCAGTGGAATGGCCCCCAGGAACTCCAGTCCCATCTCGGCCGCCAGGCGCTCGCCTCCACCCCGCCCGAAGATGTCCGCTTCCTCCCCGCAATGAGGACAGGCGAAACCGCTCATGTTTTCCACCAACCCCAGCACCCGGGTGTTCACACGCTCGAACATCTTGACCCCCCTCCGCACGTCTCCCACGGAAACCTGCTGGGGAGTCGTGACCATGACCGCGCCATCCAGGTCGATGGTCTGGACGAGAGAGAGCTGGGCATCGCCGGTACCCGGAGGCATGTCCACTACCATGATGTCCAGGGGGCCCCATTCCACCTGTTCCAGGAACTGCTTCAGGATTCCGGCGATGAGTGGACCTCTCATGATAGCCGGCTGTTCTTCCTCGAGAAGGAATCCCAGGCTCATGAGCCGGACGCCGTGCCGTTCCAGCGGCTCGATCTTCTCCTTCCCCTTCTCGCCGCTGACGCGAGGGCGTCGTGCCTCCCCGAACATCCGCGGAATGTTCGGGCCGTACACGTCCGCATCCAGAAGCCCCACCCGAAGACCCTCCCGGGCCAGGCCCGCAGCCAGGTTCGCGGCCACCATGGACTTCCCCACTCCCCCCTTCCCCGAGCTCACCGCCACCACATGGTCCACCTCGGAGAGCAGACCGGGCATTGGCGTCGGCGCGGGCACCGAGCCTGGCTTGAGCCCACCCCCTCCCCCAGGCCCCGCTCCGGAGACGGACCCCGAAGGCGGTGGGTCCCCGGGGGCGTTAGGAGAGGACGGCTTTGACGAGGGTGCGGCCCCTCCCATGCTGGGTAGTTGGACGTTCACCTTGACGTCGGAAACCCCGGGCACCCCCTCGGCAGCGGCCCGAGCGCTCTTCACCAGCGTGCCCGGATCGTCCGGCTGAAGCACAAAGGAAAAGCGCACCTCCCCCCCGTCGACCACATTCAGCGCCCGAACGTGACCGGAGGAAACCACATCCTCCCCCGTTTTCGGATGCACCACTCCCTCCAGACTTGCCATCACCGCCTTCTTGAGCCCTTCCACGTCCATAGGACCGCCACTCCCTTGGAGTCCAGTGTCCGGCTCGACCCGTCTCCACGGACCGACCGCCATTCGTGTGGGGGGACGAACGAAAAAGCGCCCCCCTGAGTCAAGGGGGGCGCCTACAACCCTTCCGGCCGCATCGTCCGAACCCGTCGTCCCTGGCCTTCTAGTCAGACGGTAGTCACCTCCGTGACCTCCGGCACAGTGTTCTTGAGCCGCTTCTCGATCCCCTCTTTCAGCGTCATCATGGAGATGGGGCAGGATTCGCACGCCCCCAGGAGGCGAAGATGGACCACCCCGTCCGACTCGTCGAACCCCACGAACTCCACGTCTCCACCATCGGCATGGAGGGCTGGACGAATCGCCTCCAAGACCTCCAATATCTTGTCGTGATTGGACATGGCAGAGTGGCCCCCGACGGGATGAAAGGGATGGGCACGCTCCTCCTGCGCCGCCCTTGGAAAAGTACCCCCGGGGGCCATGGAAGGTCAACGGGAGGGGCGGGTGTGGAACTTTCCCATTCCTCTCGGGGCCCGAGGGGGCTCCCGGTGCAGGTCATCGTCTCGGTGATACGGACTTCCTTGAGGTGTGAGCCCCCAAGATCCCTTGGTTGCGGAACCTGGG
>SKZC01000358.1 GCA_007127575.1 Gemmatimonadota bacterium | reverse complement strand
GGGCGTGGCGTCGGCTTCAGGAGTCAGTCCCGGCTTCACATGTGTTGGCTCAATAACGATGCCCTTCGACCAGGCCGGGTGATGAATATAAGGTACCCCCTACCCGTGCGTCCAGAAGGAGGGGGGTGTGGTGGTACAGCCCCGTGCAGGGTCACTCCCGGAAGGAGCGGAGAAGAGAGAGGTTCCGGAGATCCAAGGTCACCATATCGTCTCCCTTCGGCGTCTCCAGGAGCTTCGGAACCGATGGGAACCGCGGATCCGTCATGATCCTCCGGAACGGCTCCGGCCCCAGCGTCCCCTCTCCGATGTGCTCGTGTCGATCCTTGTTCGACCCCAGTGGGTGCTGGGAGTCGTTGAGATGAAAGAGCTTCAACCGCTCCAGACCCACCACGTCCTCGAACCGGGTCCAGACCCCGTCGTAGTCACCCACGAGGTCGTATCCCGCGGCGTACGCATGGCAGGTGTCCACACAGACCCCCATCCGGTCCTGGAGCCCGTGAGGGATCCGCGCCAAAATCCCCGCCAACGCCTCGAAGCTTCCCCCCACGGATGTGCCCGAACCCGCAGTGAGCTCCAGCAGAACCCTGGTCTCCCCTTCCACCGCCTCCAGGGCCCGGGTGATCCCATCGGCGTTTCGAGCGATCCCGTCCTCCGTCTTTCCGTCAGTGGCATTTCCAGGATGGGTCACAACGAAATCCAGCCCCAACTCCACGGAGCGTCGAAGCTCTCCCACGAAGCAATCGACGGACCGCTCCCACAGCTCCGGCTTGGGTGAGCTGAGGTTGATGAGATAGGAGTCGTGGGAAACGGCGCACCCGATCTTCCGCTCGTTCCGGGCGTCGCGAAACTCCTCCACTGCCTCGGGAGCCAGCTCGGGCTCGGCCCACCGGTTCGGCTGCTTCGTGAAAAGCTGGAGGTTCCGGGACCGGATCCGCACCGCCCGTTCGGGGGCCTTCCCCACCCCACCGGCCACGGACACGTGAGCGCCCAGCTCGTCTTCCACCACCTCCGAGGACGGAGCGTCGGTCCCGGATCCGCTCACCCCTCTCTCCCGGGGAAGCCGGTCTCGGTCATGCTCCGCACGTCCAGGGCCTCATCCACCTCATCGGCAGGGATGAGGTCTCGCTCCAGGAGGACGTCCCGGACGGACCGGCCGGAGTTGGCGGCTTCCTTGGCCACCTCCGACGCCTGATCATATCCCAGACGGAGATTCAGGGCGGTGGCGATGCTGGGGTTCCGCTCCAGGAGCTCCCGACAACGCTCCTCGTTCGCCTGGATCCCGGTGACGCATCCCCGGGTGAAGGCTCGGGCTCCGTTGGCGAGGATGAGGGTGGACTCCAGTAGCGCCTGGGCCATCACCGGGAGCATGACGTTGAGCTCGAAATTCCCTCGTCCCCCCCCCACCGTGATAGTGGTGTGGTTCCCAGCCACCCGGGCCGCCACCATCATAAGGGCCTCAGAGAGGACCGGATTCACCTTCCCGGGCATGATGGAGCTTCCCGGTTGGATCGCTGGCAGAGAGATCTCAGATAGCCCGGAGGTGGGGCCACTGGCCAGCCACCGGACGTCGTCGGCGATCTTCATCAGGCTCATGGCCACGGTGTTGAGGGCGCCTGACGCGCTCACCACAGCGTCCTGGGCGCCCTGCTTCTCGAAGTGGTCTTCGGCCTCCCGGAACTCGAGCCCCACCTCCTGGGAGATGAGGCCGATGGCTCTCTTCGGAAATCTGGGATCCGTGTTGATCCCGCTCCCCGTGGCCGTCCCTCCCAGGGCCAGCTCAGCCAGCTCCTCCGAGGCCTGACGGACCCGCACCACCCCCTTTTCCACCTGGCGGGCGTACCCCCCGAACTCCTGACCCAGGCGGACCGGAGTGGCGTCCATGAGGTGTGTACGGCCGGACTTGAGCACAGAATCGAAGTCCCGGGCCTTCTCCTGGAGCACTCCCCGTAGCTCTTCCAGAGCCGGGACCAGCTCCTTTTCCAGGGCCACTCGCCCCGAGACGTGCATTGCGGTGGGAATCACGTCGTTGGACGACTGGCCGAAGTTGACGTGGTCGTTGGGGTGGACCTTCGTGTCTCCCTCCCCGAGGAGCTGATTCGCCCGGTTCGCGATGACCTCGTTGGAGTTCATGTTCGTGGAGGTTCCGGACCCCGTTTGGTAGATGTCCACTACGAACTCGTCATCCCAACGCCCGTCCCGCACCTCATCCGCCGCCTGGGCGATGACCCGAGCCACCTGCTCTTCCAGGTGACCCAACTCGCCGTTCACCCGAGCCGCCGATCCCTTGATCACCCCCAACGCCTCGACGAAGTGACGGCTGAAGCGTTGGCCGCTGATGGGGAAGTTTTCTACCGCCCGTTGGGTTTGGGCTCCGAACAACGCGCCCTTGGGCACGCGCACCTCACCCAGAGAATCCCGCTCCACCCGGTACTCTTCGGTCATGTCAGCCGCTCCTTGGCGTTGAAATGGTGGTAGCACCCATGAGATCGGGCCGGACCGGACGCCTCCGGAATCGCCCCATGGCTCCTGCTCATCGTCCTCTCACTTCCCCGGGGGACGGGTGGGTCGCAGTTCGATCCGAGAGGGGTGAGCCCGGTGAGGGTAGGCCAGGAGGTCTCGGATCGTCCTCGCCACGTCCTCCGCCTGGAGCTTCCAGCTCCCGCCGGGCGGCTCGCCGTCGTGGAATTCGGTTTCCACACTCCCCGGCATGACGATGGTGACGCGGATCCCGTGCTGCCGCAGGTCGAACATCATGGCCTCCGTCAGGCCCAGGAGACCGAACTTGGAGGCGTTGTAGGCGGCCCCGCCGGCAATGGCGGTCCGGCTGGCGATGGACCCCACGTTTACGATCCACCCCCCGTTCTCGTTTTCCATGAGGTGGGGGATGGCAGCCTGGGAGGAATGGAAGACTCCGTCCAGGTTCGTGCGGATCTGAAGCTCCCAATCCTCGGGGGCCATCTCCTGGATGGGTCGAAATCGACCCACCCCGGCGTTGTTCACCAGTAGATCCAACCGGCCCCCCCAGCGAACCGCCTCCGTCACGAAAGCCCTGCAACTCTCCCGGCGGCGCACGTCCAACACTCGACCCCGGACCCGACCGGGGCCCGCCCCCTCCAACCGACCCACCGCCTCATCCACCCGCTCCTGCGACCGGGAACCCACGAGAACGGTCCACCCATCCTCTACCAACCCCTTGGCGACTCCGAACCCGATCCCCCGAGTGCTGCCGGTCACCGCCGCCATCCGTTCTTCCCGTGGGCTCATGGGCTCCCTTCCCTCCTCCCCCTGCAGCGATTACGATCCGGCGCCGGTGTGTACTGTGATGAGACGGGAACGTTTCGTCCAGAAGTTGCGTCGATCCCGCCTGGGGCCACAGCACGGTGAGCGGCGCTCAATGGAGAGTCCAGAGGCCGGAGGGGGCATGGGGAACGCCCCGACGAACCCAAATCCAGTGGCGCTGGTCACCGGGGGAGCGGTGCGGGTGGGCCGCGCCATCTCCTTGGGACTGGCGGAAGCCGGTTTCGATCTGGTGGTGAACTACCACCAGTCCGAAGCGGAAGCGGAGCAGGTCTCCCGGCGCATCCGGGAGCTCGGGCGCTCGGTGGTGCTCGTGCAGGGGGACGTCTCCAGGAGCGAGGACGTGGAGCGGATCACCGAGGCGTTGAGGCGGCGCTTCCGACGGCTGGACCTCCTGGTGAACAACGCCTCCCTCTTCCGGCAAGTCCCCTTCATGGAGATCCAGGAGGACGACTGGGACCAGGTCATGGGAGTGAATGTGAAGGGCCCCTTCATGATGGCTCAGGCCACGGCGGACCTCCTGGACCGGAGCGGTGGATCGGTGGTGAACCTGGTGGACCTCTCGGCCTTCCAGGCGTGGCGTGAATTCCCGCATCACTCCGTCTCCAAGGCCGGCGCCCTCCACCTCACCAGGGTCATGGCCCGCTGCCTTGCCCCCCGGATCCGGGTGAACGCTATCGCCCCGGGCCCGGTACTCCTCCCTGACGATTACGACGAGGAGAAGAGCCGCAAAGCGGCGGATCGGACCGCGCTGGGGCGGCTGGGCGCTCCGGAGGACGTCCTGCGTACGATCCTTTTTTTGGACCGGTCCCCGTTCATCACGGGAGAGGTCATCGTCGTGGATGGAGGGCAGGCCCTTTCGGGACGGTGACGGACGCTCCCCCTGCGGGGACTCGAAGAGGATACGTGGTCCCTTCCCTGTTCAAGGAACGGCCGGCTCCGCCTCCTCGGCCCCCTGGTGAGCGAGCCAGCGCTCCGCCTCCAGCGCCGCCATGCACCCGGTACCCGCAGCCGTGACGGCCTGCCGATAGAAGGGGTCCATGACGTCGCCTGCGGCGAAGAGCCCGGGAATGTTGGTGGCCGTCCGCCAGGAGGTGGGGGTTAGGATGTAGCCGGCCTCGTCCAGCTCCACCTTGCCCTGGAGAAACGCGGTGTTCGGGGTGTGGCCGATGGCCAGGAAGAATCCGCCCACGGACAACTCCCGTTCCTCGCCGGTGCCGGTATCCTTGAGTCGGAGCCCTTCCACGAAATCACCCCCCAACACCTCGGTCACCACGGTATTCCATTCCACGCGGATTTTGGGGTTGTCCAGGGCGCGCTCCGCCATGATGGGGGAAGCCCGGAACTCATCACGCCGATGGATGATGACCACCTCCTTGGCGAATTTCGTGAGGTAGATGGCCTCTTCCATGGCCGAGTCTCCCCCACCCACCACGGCGAGAACCTGGTCCCGGAACGCAGGCAGCGCTCCATCGCACACGGCGCACGCAGACACACCGCCCCCCGATTGCGCGAGGCGCTGCTCGTTCTCCAACCCCAGCCAGTTGGCCCGAGCTCCCGTGGCGATGATCACGGTCCGAGCCGTCACCTCCTGTCCTTCGCTGGAGCGGAGGACGAAAGGGTTTCCATCCACGTTCACGTCCACCACGTCCTCGGTGATCACCCGGGTATCGAACCGAACGGCCTGGGCCTTCATTCGGTCCATGAGCTCCTGGCCGGTGACCCCGTCGGGAAAGCCTGGGTAATTCTCCACGTCCGTGGTGAACATGAGCTGACCCCCAGGGATCATCTCCCGGGACGGCGCCCCTTCCAGCACCAGGGGGTCCAACCGAGCACGGGCGGCGTAGAGCGCCGCCGTCCAGGCCGCTGGGCCCGAGCCCACGATCACTACCTGTTCCACATCTCGGAGCTGCGTCATCCGTTCCTCATTTCCCCTGAAAGACCTTGAGATTGGTGGAGTGCCCCGGATTCACCCGGGCATCGGGATCCACGAAGTGGACGGCATTGTTCACGGCGATGGCGGCCTCGGCGAACCCGGTGGCGATGAGATCCAGCTTGCCGTCGTAATCCACGATGTCTCCCGCCCCGTAGATTCCAGGAGTGTTCGTCTCCATGAGGTGGTTCACCACGAGCCGATTCTTGCGGATCTCGAGCCCCCACTCCCGAATGGGTCCCAGATCGGGCTTGAATCCCAGGAAGGTGAGAACCGCATCCACCTCCAGGCGCCCCTCCTCCTCAGTCCGGTTATGGAAGATGGTGCACCCCTCCACCCGCTCCGTTCCATGGATCTCACGGACCTCGTGGAAGGGTCGAAACTCCACTTCACCTCGAGCCCGGGCATCCTGCAAGAGGGCCACGGAATGCTCATGAGCCCGAAACCGCTCCCTTCGGTGCACCAGGACCACCCTACGGGCCAGGTCCTTGAGAGCCAGGGTCCAGTCCAGTGCCGAGTCCCCTCCCCCCACGATGAGAACCGCCCGATCCCGATACGCCTCGGGATCCTTGACTGAGTAATGAACACCCCGTCCCAGAAGTTCCTCGTACCCCGGGACGTTCAGCTTCCGAGCCTCGAACGCCCCCTTCCCGCCGGCAACTACCAGCGCCTTGGTCCGGTACTCTCCGGAGCTCCCCACGAGCCGGAATCCCCCTCCCTCATCGGGAACTACCTCGGCCACCTCCTCGTCCAGCACCACCTCGGGCTCGAACTGCATGGCCTGCGCCACCAACTCGGCGGACAGATCCTTGGCGAGAACCTTCGGAAAGCCTCCCACGTCGAAAATGTACTTTTCGGGATAGAGGGCGGTGAGCTGGCCGCCCAGCTCCGGTAGCGAATCCACGATCCGGGCCGAAACCCCTCTCATTCCCGCATAGAACGCGGCGAAGAGCCCGGTGGGTCCGCCTCCAATGATTGTGACGTCGCGTGACTCCATTGCCCTCTCGATGGTGGAAACCGGTGACGGGAGTCCCGCCTGGAGCGCTTCAGGGGACAGGGAACGATAATGGCTCGAACCGCCGGGGCAACCTGTGGATGCCGGAACCTCAATCCGTCCCGGGAGAGTTGGCGTCCACCCAGGGAAGCTCGTCACCCTCCCGGAGCCGGATCATGCGGCTCGCCTCGGTCAGGATCTCCCGGGCATTGTCGTAGGCGATCCTCCCTATCGCCTGGGGCAAGGGGAGCCACCGACATTCGGTGATGCCTTCCGCTTCCTCGGGCACGGGCTCCCCCTGTGGAGCCGCCATGAGGTAGAACCGGCAATACTTGTGGATGCGGACGCCTCGCTGTTGGAAGTACCAGTCGATGCTCCCCACCTCGGGGCCCAAAATCAACTGGTCGAGCCCCGTTTCTTCCCGAACCTCTCGAAGAGCCGCCTCCTGCGGTCCCTCTCCCCCCTCGATGTGTCCTTTAGGGAGTCCCCACTTCCGATACGGATCCCGGATGAGGAGGACGTGGGCCTCACCATCGCGGTAGCGGAGCACGACTCCGCCTGCACTCCACTCCGTGCGCCGACCCGACGACGTGTGCTGAGAGGATCGGGTCACGACAGTCCTCCTCCGCCTCGGTGAGGAGGAGAACCAGGGGGGATCACCGGGATCGGCACGGGATCAGAAGATGGACAGGCGCAGGTAGCGACGCGGATTCTCCCGGACGTCCTCCAGGAGGAGCTGGAGCTGCACCAGCGTTCCTTCCACCTCATCCACCAGTGCGGGGTCGCCGAGGAGGCGTCCCAGGACTCCCTCGCCTCCCTGCGCCACCTCCAGGATGTGGTCCAGTCGGGCGAAGGTGGAGTCGGCTCGGCTGGCCATCCCCCCGAGCTCCCTGCTGGTGACCGAGGCCTCCTGGGCCAGACCCTCGAAACCCGCCGAGACCTGCCGGAGGTCGGTTAAAAGGGCTTCCACCTCTCCGGCGGCCAGCACCCCGTCCAAGCGGTCGAACACGGAACGAGTAGAGGCCGCGGCTCGCCCGATTTCCCCGGTGGCCTCGTCCACTCCTGCCGCCACCTCGCCGAAGGTGGCCGCCTGCTGCTCGATGAGCTCGGAGAGCTGGTTGCTCACCTCCTGGATGTTCTCGATGGTGAGGGCCAGGTTCCGTGCGGTCTCTTCGGTGAAGGCGATCCCGATCCGGTCCGTGAGGTCCGCCAGGTTCTCGGAGATCCGGTCCGCCGTGGCGGTGAGGCGCGAGATGTCCGGGAGGGCGTAGCCAGGAAGGACGTCGGAACCAGGGGGGGCGGCGAAATTGAAGTGGGGAAAGTCGGCCTGGGAGACGATCTCGGCTTGCCAGTCCCCGAACATGGACTCAGGGGCCAGGACGACGGCGGCATCGTCGGGGAGGGGGACGTCGGCATCCACCCGCATGACCATCTGCACCAGCTCCCCGCCGGGAAGAACGGAGACGTCGGAGATCCGGCCGATCCGAACCCCTCGAACCTTCACCGCATTCCCCGCCCCTGCGGCCCCGACATCACGGAAGACCGCCTCCACCGGCACCACGTCCCGCCCCCACTCCCACCCCTGAAGCCACATGGTCCCAAAGATGGCGGTGGCCAGTCCCGCCAGGAGGACCAGCCCCACCAACGTCTCGTTCCTCCGCTTCACGACTCCTCCTTCGCGCCCGTCGCCTCCTCTTGGAGGAGCTCGGGTCGGCCCTCGATGAACGCCCGGACCACCGGGTCCCGGGTCGCCTGAATCTCCTTCGGAGTCCCCAGGAATCGGGTCTTCCCTTCATAAAGCATGGCGATACGGTCCGATACGCGGTAGGCGCTCTGCATGTCATGGGTGACCACCACGCCGGTGACCCCCAACTCCTTCTGCATCTTCGTGATCAACCCGTCGATGACGGCCTTAGTCACCGGATCCAGGCCCGTGGTGGGCTCGTCGTAGAGCACATAGCCCGGCTTGGTGGCGATGGCCCGGGCCAGGCCCACACGCTTCCGCTGCCCCCCCGAGAGCTCTGAGGGACGCCGATCCTGGAACCCGGAGAGGTCCACCAGGTCCAGGCACTCAGCCACCCGGGACTGGATGGCGTCCTCCGTCATTCCGGAAATGCGACGCAGCCCGAGCCCGACGTTCTCGGCCACCGACATGGAATCGAACAGGGCCGCCATCTGGAAGACGTATCCGACCCGCCGGCGGAGCTCGTAGAGCTCCTCCGTCTTCAGCTCGGTCACCGCTTGACCGTCGACCCAGACCTCCCCCTGGTCCGGCTCAAGAAGCCCCACGATGTGCTTTAGGGTCACCGACTTGCCCGATCCGGAGTGGCCCAGGATGGCCAGGGTCTCCCCATCCTGGACATCCAGAGCGAACCCTTGAAGGATCTGCTTTTCTCCGAAAGACTTGTGCAGGTCCTTGATCACGATGCTCATGGGGAGGCTCCGGGAGGGGGCATTCCGGGGCTCAAAGAAGGGTCACAGCCCAGAAGGCGTCCAGGACCAGGATCAGCATGCTGCTCACCACCACCGCCCGAGTGGTGGACAGACCCACACCCTCGGCTCCGCCGGTGGTGTGGAACCCGTAGAAGCACCCCACCATGCAGACCACCAGACCGAAGCTGGCGGCCTTGATCACGGCGAACCACACGTCGAACGGCAGGAAGAATAGCATGAGCCCCCGAACGAACTCGGGGGTGCTCATGTCCAGGAGCTGGAGCGCCGTGACCCAGCCGGCTGCGATCCCCAGCGCAACGGCTAGGATGGTCACCACCGGAAACATGACGACGCCGGCCAGCACTCGGGGGACGATGAGATACGCCACGGGCGGGTAGGCCAGCGTCTCCAGGGCGTCGATCTGTTCGGTAACCCGCATGGTCCCCAGTTCCGCTGCGATATTGGCTCCGACCCGTCCGGCCAGGGCCAATCCCGTAAGAACCGGACCGAGCTCCAGGATCATCGTCTTCCCCACCAGCACCCCAACGAAATAGAGGGGAACGGCGCCGGTGAAGGTGTAGGAAGCCTGAAGGGCCAACACGATCCCGGTGAAGGTGGCGATGAACAGTGCGATGGGGACCGAGTCCACGCCGATCCGGGCCATCTGGGCCAGGACGAGCCGAAGCCAGACGTCCACATGCCGAAGGGCCCGGATCGTATCGGTGAGGAGGTGTCCCCACCGTCCCAGGGAAGAGACCCCTCGGAGCACCCGGCCGCCGACCCAGTTGAGTGGTGCCAGGAGTCGGGAAGTCATGGCCGACTCCCATGGCAATAGGTGCAGGGTCGGGCCGGAGCGGAGGGCCTCCGGAGGTGGGAGGACCGCTCCAGGTCCGAGGTCGGAAGAGACGTAGGGTCGGTTCGCATGAGGTGGTGAAGAATACGTTGGAGAGCCAGGGTACGCCAAGCCGGCGCCGGGGTTCGAAGGAAAGCATGGGACCCCGGCCCCTCCAGCGAGACTCCACCCCACCTTGGGAAGGTAGGGGTGTCAGGGAGCGACTTCGTCCCTGGGCGGCAGGGCGTTTTCGAAAGTGAAGACGACCTCCTCCTCTTGGGCGCCCTCAGCCGCGCCAGGCACGGTACACGCTACCTGGACTCGATGCACGGCTCGGTCCCCGTCGGCCACCACGACCTCCAGATCCAGCTCCTGCTCGGGGCATCGGATTCGAGTCCGGATTCGGGGTCCGGGTGACCGCTCCCGGTGCTCCTGGGGATTTCGGAAGAGGGTCATGGTGGACTGGCGACCCGAGTCCAGGACCCGCGTCACCTTCACGTGCCGCAGCCAGTCGGGCTGGTAACTGACATGGTAGGAAAAGCCGCGCTGGTCCGTGCCCTTCCCCTCTCGGTTGTGTCTCGCCACTCCCGGCCTCCTCCCCGACCCGGACCTCAACGAGCCCCAGGGCCCTTCCCACTCAAGGAGGAAGCGACTTCCCCCTCCGAAACCCTCATCATGGACCGAATGTTCTCCGGCGGTTTCTGCTTGTCAAGCAAGGTTGGGTAGGATGCTGTGGCGGCCACGCCACAAAAACGAGCATACTGTTGCACCCCAGCCACACGTCATAAGGCCACGGGCACCGGTGCAAAGGTCACGATGAGGATGAGCACACAGAGCCATCCTACCGCCCGGCGGGCCGGACCCGGCCTCACCTCGTTCAGGAGCACGGAGGGGTGAGAGAGCCGGCCCCGATTGATGAAGAACGCCACTGCCCCCCAGAACCACCACCCCCACCAAATGAATCCCATGGGGATGAGGCTCATGAGGAACACGAGGCCGGCGAGCCTCTGACGACGGCCCCAGATGGCGAACCCTACGTGGCCACCATCCAACTGGCCGAAGGGAAGCAGGTTCAGGAAGGTGACGAAGAGCCCGATCCAGCCGGCGAAGGCCACGGGGTGCAGGAGGATGGCCTGTTCTCCCACCTCTCCTCCGAAGTGAAGGAGTGCCAGCGCCCGGACGAAGAGCCCATCCCCGATCCGAATGGGCTGCCCGGCGAACTGGATGACGTACGGGGTGAACTCGGCGGCGCTCACCGGGACCGTCTGGGATAGGGAGAGCCCCACCCAGAGCACCGGAATGGAGAGCAGGAAGCTGGCGATGGGGCCGGCGGCACCCACGTCCAGCAGACTGGACCGATTGGCCATGGGGCTTCTGAGCCGGATGAACGCCCCCAGGGTGCCCACCACCGAGTAATAGGGGGGGAAGGGGATGAAGTAGGGAAGGCTCGCCCGGATCCGGTGGAGCCGGGCCGCCACATAATGGCCCAACTCGTGCCCCAGGAGGATCCCCATCAGGGGCAAGGCGAAGGGCCAGCCCTGGAGAAGCTCCGGAACGTCCACCCCCGTGGGGACCGGAACGAAAGCTCCTCCCAACCCGATGAGTTCGGTGCCCAGCGGATCCATGCCCTGGAGGAGAGCTCCGGCCACCAGGGTCGTGAAGAGGGTCATGAGGAAGAGGGCCAGATGGATGACGCCCTGCAGTCCCGCCCGTGCCAGCCGGGGCCGTTCGGGCTCGGTCTCGAGGACGAGGTGAATCCCGGAGGGCGCCTCCTGGAACCGAGCCGTCCCCTCCCAGCGGTCCAGGATCTCCTGCACCTCGGGGTGGTCCTCGGTGAGCTCCGGACGGAGGAAACCGTGGACCACCTCCCCGCCCCCGAAGGAGAGGATTCGGTAGGTGGAAAAGACGGACGGCCACGTTGCCGGGAGAGCCTTGACCGGGTCGGAAACGCCCATTACAATGGCGCTGTTTCCCCAATTCGGGGACGGCGGACGCGTCGCGTGTCCCTCCCCTGACCCCTACGAGCCCTCCGCTTTCCCGGCCAACGCTCCACTGGTGTCTTGATCATAGAATAACGACGAGCCTGACCCGCTTCGGTTCGCATACACTTCCTTCCCCCCCGCAGGCCTCCACACGGAGACGTTCGTGGACATCGCAGAACTAAAGAAGAAGAACGTCCAGGAGCTCCACAAGATGGCGGAGGAGCTCAACATTTCGAACTACTCGGGCCTCCGCAAGCAAGATCTCATCTTCAAGATCGAGCAGAACCTACTGGACGGGGAAGTGGTCCTCCGAGGAGAGGGCGTGCTGGAGATCCTCCCCGAAGGCTACGGATTCCTCCGCTCCCCGGACTGGAATTACCTGTACGGTCCGGACGATATCTACGTCAGTCCCTCCCAGATCAAGCGATTCGACCTCCGGACCGGGGATACCATCCTGGGACAGGTCCGGCCACCAAAAGACGGAGAACGGTACCTGGCCCTTCTCAAGGTGGAGAAGGTGAACCTGGACGACCCGGAAAAGGCAAAGCACCGGATCGCCTTTGACAACCTCCGACCCCGCTACCCCGAGGCCCGACTCCGCCTGGAGACCCAGAACGGCGATCTCTCGATGCGGGTCATGGACCTCATCGCTCCCATCGGAATGGGACAGCGAGGTCTCATCGTCTCCCCGCCCAAGGCCGGGAAGACAATGCTCCTTCAGAAGATCGCCAACTCCATCACCGAGAACCACCCCGAGGTCTACCTCATCGTCCTCCTCATCGACGAGCGCCCGGAGGAGGTGACGGACATGGAAGAGAACGTGGACGGGGAGGTGATCTCCTCCACGTTCGACGAGCCGGCGGACCGGCACACCCAGGTGGCGGAGATGGTCCTGGACAAGGCGAAGCGGCTCGTGGAAACGGGGAAGGACGTAGTGGTGTTGCTGGACTCCATTACCCGGTTCGCTCGGGCCTACAACGTGACGATCCCCCACTCGGGGAAGATCCTTTCCGGGGGTGTGGACGCCAACGCCCTGCACAAGCCAAAGCGGTTTTT
>SKZC01000341.1 GCA_007127575.1 Gemmatimonadota bacterium | reverse complement strand
GGCTTCCATCCGTTCCGCCGCCTCCCGGGGCCCCTGGGCCGGGATCGCCTCCACCTCCACAGCCGCCTCCATGAGCCTGTCGCCCTCCTGAGCGGCGCGGCCCGCCGCTTCGCGCAGGAGATCGGGATAGTCCCAGGGGGAGAGGGGAAAGCGAGCATCGCCGTAGCGGATCCAGAAGGAGCCCCCCTCTCGGTCCAGCTCGGGCCGGAGCTCCCCCCTCTCCAGGACGTTTCCGTAGTGGTCACCCAGGACTGGAAGGAGGAGCTTGCCCGTGAGGGTGGGCTCGAGGGGATCCCAGTCGATGTCGAAGTAGCTCTGGTACGGAGACCTCGGGCCCCACTCCAGCACACTCCGCCACCACGGGTTTTCGGCTCCGGTCCCCATATGGTTCGGTACGAAGTCCAGGATCATCCCCATCCCAGCGGAACGGAGGCTGGAGGCCAGCTCCTCGAACTCGTCCGGGGTGCCCAGGGTGGGATCCAGGCGGCCGTGATCCACGATGTCGTAGCCGTGGACCGACCCCGACCGCGCCGCCAGCAAGGGGGAGCTGTAGACGTGGCTGATCCCCAGTGAGGAGAGGTAGGGGATGAGCTCCCGGGCATCCCGGAACCCGAAGGATTCCCCGAACTGGAGCCGGTACGTGGCTCTCGGGGTGGACGTGGAGGCTGCCACGGGGTCACGCTCCCGTTCGCTATCCGTCGACTCCGCCCCTTCCGGGTTCACCCCGAGAGTTGCCAGGTGACCTCCCAGGGCTGTAGGGACGATCCGGAGGGGTCCGGTCCGCGTTCCCGGCGCGTGCCCTGCAGGATCCTTCCCCCCGCCGGTAGCGGGGGAGCCCGCACCGGCTCGTTTCCCAGATTCCCGTGCAGGGTCAGGAGGGAGCCGTCGCCCAGAGTCCACTGAACCTGGAGACCGGTGGATCCGAAGCGCTCCCATGGGGCCACGCCACCGGGAAGGGACTCGAGGCGAGGGGTGATCTCCCGCCTACGCACCTCCAACAGCGCCTTAAACCGGGAGAGCCAGCGGGTGTGGGGCTCCCGGTGCACCGCGGTCCAATCCAGGACCGAGCGGCGGAAGGTCTCCGGGGCGTTGGGATCGGGGATCTGCTCTGCTTCCCCCGAGGCCCCGAAGTCCCGGAACTGTTGGAACTCCCTCCGCCGGCCCTCCCGCACTTCGTCAGCCAGCTCATCCTCAAAGTCGCAGAAGAAGAGAAAGGGTTCGGGTGCCGCCCACTCCTGACCCATGAAGACGAGGGGAGGTGACGGAGCGAGAAGGAGGATGGTGAGCAGGGCATCCACGCTCCGCGGATCCGACAGCTCGGTGATCCGCTCCCCCAGCGCCCGGTTCCCCACCTGGTCGTGATTCTGGAGGAAGGTCACGAAGGCCGTGGCCGGAAGCTGACGACTGGGTTCCCCCCTGGGGCGATCTCCCCAGTGAGAGAACGTCTCGCCCTGAAATGCGAACCCCTCCGCAAGGCACCGACCCAGGTGGTGAACCGGGTCTTCGGCATAGGGCCCGTAATAGCCGTCGGTTTCGCCGGTGGCCACCACGTGGCAGGCATGATGGACATCGTCGTTCCACTGGGCCGCGTACGCTTCCGGCCGGCCGTCGGCCTGCCGTCTCAGGTACCGGGCCTCATTCCTTCCGTTCTCGAGAACGAGATGCACACGCCGTTGTCCATGGAACCGCTGATGCACCCGGGCGGCCAACTCCTCCAGGATGTGGAGCGGCTCCTCGTCGTGGATGGCGTGGACGGCGTCGAGGCGCAGCCCGTCGAACCGGAACTCCTCCAGCCAGTAGAGCGCGTTGTGGATGAAGAACTCCCGCACCGGCCCACGACTGAAGTCGATGGCATCACCCCAGGGCGTTTCGTATCGGTCGGTGAAGAACTCCGGGGCGTACCGGTGGAGGTAGTTCCCATCGGGTCCGAAGTGGTTGTAGACCACGTCCAGGAAGACCATGAGCCCCCGTCCATGGGCCGCATCCACCAGGGCCCGAAGGGAATCCGGAGATCCGTACGGAGAGTGGGGAGCGAAGGGGAGAACGCCGTCGTATCCCCATCCTCGGCTCCCCGAGAAGGCGGCCACCGGCATGAGCTGTACCGCAGTCACGCCCAGCTCCACCAGATGGTCCAGGCGACGGTGGATCGCCGCGAAGGTTCCGGGGGAGGTGAACGTACCGGTGTGGAGTTCGTAGAAGACGGCTTCGTGCCATGGCCGACCCGTCCAGTCCGGGTGGAGCCACTCGTACGAGTCGGGGTCCACGACCTGGCTGACCGCGTGCACTCCCCGGGGCTGGAACCGGGAGGCTGGGTCCGGAACGGCGGCCTCCCCATCGATCCGGAAGCGGTAGTGGGACCCTGCCTGCGCTTCGGACACCTGTCCCCGATACCACCCTCCCCCATTCCTGGAGAGCTCCACCGCGACGACCCCCCCATGGACTTCCAACTCGAGGGTGACCCCCGTGGCACCTGGAGCCCAGAGCTGGAAGAGCACACCCTCCCCTCCGGCTGCAATCCGGGTCCCGAAGGGCATGGGATGCGCCGCGCACATGGTCCTGCCCTCAGGAAGAGAGGACGAGAAGCTGCAAGGACCGGGCTTCCAGCCCCACCTCCGCCTCACAGGGGAACGACGCGTCTGGAGGTTCGTCCGAATCCTCCGCGGTGTCCAGGAGGAGCTCCCAGCTCGCCCCTTCCTCTTCGCTGGGAAGTCGAAACGAGATGTCGCTCTCGCCGGCATTCATGAGGACCAGGAAGGTCCGGTCGGGCTCCTCCTCGCCCCGTGCAGTCCGGTGGATCCCATCGGGATCGCCGCTCATCCGCACCCCCAGCACCCGGGCCTCCGGGTCCTCCCAATCCTCCCGAGACATCTCTCCTCCTTCGGGTCGGAGCCAGGTCATGTGGGGCTTCCCGTTTTCCGGGGCCGCTTCGCTGCGGAAGTAGCGGTCCCGATGGAACACGATGTGCTCGCGCCGTAGCTGGATCAGGCGCCGAGCAAAGGAGAACAGGTTATAGGGACTGTCCCCAGCGGCTTCCCAGTCGACCCAACTCACTTCGTTGTCCTGGCAGTAGGCGTTGTTGTTTCCGCCTTGAGTGCGGCCCAGTTCATCACCGGCCAGGACCATGGGCACACCTTGGGAGAGGAGGAGGGTGGCCATGAAATTTCGCATCTGACGCCTTCGCAGCCTCAGAACCTCCGGGTCGTCCGTGTCCCCCTCCACCCCACTATTCCAGCTGTGGTTCTCCTCCACGCCGTTCTGGTTCTCCTCCCCGTTCGCCTCGTTGTGCTTTTCGTCGTAGCTCACCAGGTCCCGGAGGGTGAACCCGTCGTGAGCCGTGACGAAGTTCAGGCTGGCCCAGCTCCGGCGCCCCCGATGGTCGAACAGGTCCGCCGAGCCGGAGAAGCGCGTGGCCAGCTCCTGAAGC
>SKZC01000133.1 GCA_007127575.1 Gemmatimonadota bacterium | reverse complement strand
CCCAGGCCACCTCCGGACCGCCTCCACCTCCGCCGCGCCCGAGGCACCCCCGGCGCCGTCAGAGGTCCTGAACGAGGTTCGGACCTCCGACGAACTTTTGAGACGGCGGATCGAGGGGATCGTTCCATCTCACCGGTTCCCACGGAGCGACTGGGCTCTTCTCGCCGTCTCCCTGGAGCACGGCGATACCCTCTTCGCCCGGAACGCGGACCTCCCCCTGGCTCCGGCATCCAACGCGAAGGTCCTCACCTCCGCCGCGGCCCTGCACTACCTGGGCGCCGACTTTCGTTTCCCCACCTTCGTCCTGGCGGATGGCCCAGTGGTGGATGGAACGCTGCAAGGTGACCTCATCCTCTACGGAACCGGTGATCCGGCCCTATCGGACCGCTTCCATTCCTCCCGAACGGAAGCGCTGGAAGGCCTGGCCCAACAGCTTCGAGCGCTGGGTGTCGTGCAAGTGCAGGGGGACATCGTCGGGGACGGGACCTTCTTTGCCGTGGCGGGGGCACCGGAGTCCTGGGACCCCCGCAACTTCACCAACGCCTACTCCGCACCGGCATCAGCCCTCTCGTTCAACGAGAACGTGGTAACGCTTCGTGTGGGACCCGGTCCCGTCGAGGGAGCGGCGGCGCGGATCCGCACCATCCCTGAAGGCGTGGAGGTAAACCTCCACAACGAGGGCCGAACGGTGTCGGGGCGAGCGTGGCCCCCCATCGTGGTGGACCGGGACCGGTTCGAAGAACCCATCCGGGTCACGGGAAACACCCGGCTGGGAGGACCTGAGGCGTGGCGCGTCATCCCGGTGGGAGATCCTGCGGCCTATACGGCCTCGGCATTCCGGAGCGTCCTGGGAGAAGAAGGTATCCGGGTGGAGGGCCGGGCCCGAGCGGTGAACCCGCCGGAGACCTCGCGGGTGGGATCCGCTCCCCTGGTGGCTCCTCGTCTCCAGGGCGGCCCGGAACCGCCCCGGGTTCTTGCGATTCATCACTCGCCACCGCTCCTGGAGCTGCTGGAGGTGGTCAACAAGCACAGCAATAACCTGTACTCCGAGCTCATCCTCCTGACCCTGGGGCGACTGGTGCTGGGAGAGGGAAGCTTCCAGGGGGGAACCGGATCCGTCTTGCGCTTCATGGAAAGAACGGTGGGGCTGGACGTGACGTCCATTGAGCTCTACGACGGGTCGGGCCTTTCCCGGGAAAACCGGGTTCGGGCCAGAGATCTTGTGGCGGTCCTGGCCTACATGGAGGCCTCCCCCCAGGCCGAGGAGTACTGGTCCACCTTTCCGGAAGCGGGGAACCCACAGGGACTGCGACGAATGTATCGGAGCGCCGCCGCCGGAAACCTCCTGGCCAAGACCGGTACGATCCGGCAGGTCTCCGCTCTGAGCGGAGTGGTGCGGACGGCGGAGGGAGAGCCGGTTCTGTTCAGCATCATGGGGAACCGGGTTCCGTCCACCGCCGCCTTCAAGGGTGTGGAGGACCGGATCGGGATCGAGCTGGCGGGCTTCCGCCGCTCCGTGGCTCCCCCTTCGCCAGGGCCTTCCATTCCCGGGACGGCCACGGAAGGGGTGGCCGAAGAAGGTGAAGGGGTGGAGCCGTAAGGACTACCGATCCGAGCGTGGGCGCCGGACGGTAAGGGCCCTAAGAGGCTGCGGAATCCCGACGTCCCAGAGCGGACCGCAGACGGCGCCGGAGTTCCACATCGGACATGGTTTCCAAGGTCCGCCGAGCAGTCTTTTCACTGTTCCAACGGACTTCCGGAAGAGGGATGCCTTCGGATTCTTCCCCCTGGGAGCGACGGACGAAGAAGTAGTACCTTCCCTTGTAGTCCAGCCCGGGCGTGGCCCGGACCGAAGCCACCCACTTCGACCCGTCGTGACCTTCGAATTCTCTCATGGTATCCCCCACATGCCCTTTCGGGCAGGATTCATAACGTATCTTTGAGCTGGGAGCGGTGAAACAGCTCCTTGAGCTCATCCGCCCCGCACCGCATCAGTTCCTGGTTCGCATCGCCAGTGCTCACCGATTCCATGAGGGTTTGCCGGATCCCGTCTGAGGTCCCGCCTCTCGGAATGAACAACGCGAAGAGACTGCCCCAGGACTCCCTCCCCACCACCACATCCCACTGTCGACCCTCATCGTCCACGAACTCACGCACGTCCGCTCCCTCTTCGAATGTGCGGGACCCTTCCATCGACAGGCAGTATAGACGAAGCCGGTGGGCCAAGTCCACCCACCCCCCTCACTCCGAGGGCTCCCCTTCCAGGTCGGCGGCCGGCGCCTTATCGTCGGGGCCGGAGGTCAAAGCACTGGGACGACGGGCCGTGAGCTCTGGGAACTGGAAGACCAGGAGCCCCTCCCTCGTCACGTCGGAGCGAACCCGGAACCCGTCCTCCATGGACACCAGGATCCGCTCCGCCGCCGTGAGGGACAGGCGGAGCTCCTGAGCTACCTCGGTCACCGTCAGCTCGCCATCTCTTCCGGCGGCCATCTCCAGCACTTTCCCCTGCATCCGGCGCAGGAGCTCCTCGCGGCGAGACTGCTTCGAGCTCCACCCCCACCAGAAGGTCAGGGCACCGGCCCCTCCCAGGGCGGCGCTCACCGGAAAATAGACTTCCCCCCCACCTTCCACCCACCCCAGAAGCACCAGGAGAAACGCCAAGAGCAGGAGGGCGACCCCCATGACCCGACGCCCGCCCCCATCGCTGGGAAGGCCGTCCTCGCCGCTCCCTCGGGAGGCGGGAGCTCCGTCGCCCAGGGTGGCGGGGGCCAAGGCGGCTCGGGACCAATCCAACCCGCAATCGGGACAGATTCGGGCGTTCCGCTTGGCCAGCCAATAGACGAGACCCCCGATACCGTACGTGAAGAGGGTGGCGCCGATGAGCAGGAAGACGTGGGACGACCGTCGAAAGTAGGGAACCCCTTGGCCGTGGAATCCGCAGGAGGGACACCGGGCGACGGACGGGGATGGCCGCGGCACCGGCTGCCCCTCCTGCCACCCGCACCGCGGGCACGGCTCTCCTGAGGCGTCCTGTCGGTGTCCGCACGCTCTACAGTACATGAAGGTCCTCCACCATGGGAGCTTTGAGGGCGTTGACGTCCTCTTCTCATACCCCTACGGAGTCCGCCGGCTCAGGATTCACCGGAGGGGGATCGGGCCCAACAGTCCAGGGGAGGGCGAAGCGTGCGGAGCCGTCAACTTCAACGCCTTCTCTGGATCTCCAGTAGGTCCAGAACGGGACTCCCGGTGAGAGCCGACGCAGGGGCCCGAACTCGGGCCACCACCCGGAGGGACTCCAGGGGTGTCAGTCCCTCCACCTCCTCAAGGCGGTCCGGAGGTACGGCGAGATAGACGAAGATTCGACTCCCATCCTCAGCTCGAGTCAGAAGAAAGGGCTCGCCTTCGTAAAACTCGGTCCGGACCCGCTCGGCT
>SKZC01000338.1 GCA_007127575.1 Gemmatimonadota bacterium | reverse complement strand
TCAGGGACCCCCAGGGGGTTCTCGTTGGAGCTCAGTCGGATGGGCTCGTCGTCGCGTGGCCGGAAGGGAGAGGTGCGGCGAAGCCCAGGGGCGGAACCCTCCAGAAACGGGAGCATGGCGGGGAGGCCTGCAGCGGCGGCTCCGAACCGAACGAATTCCCGACGCCTCATAGGACACCTCCGGCGAGATGGATGAAATAAGGTAGCCCCAGGCCGGAAAAACTCGGGCGCTTCGGGCCCCTCCGATCCTCATTTCCAGGGTAGAGGGCCAGGGAGACGGAAGCAAGGAAAAGCTTCGAGCGTCCGTCGGACGCGGCCGGTGCCCAGCACCATGGAACCGCCTCGGCGACCGCAGACATCAGGCGACCGCAGGCACTAGAGGGATGCCAATGCTCGATCCAGGTCCTCCAGCAGGTCATCCGGGTCCTCCACTCCTACCGAGAGCCGGACCAATCCGTCAGTGACCCCCAGAACCGCTCGTCGTTCCGGGGGCACCGAGGCGTGGGTCATGAGGGCCGGAACTCCAATAAGGGACTCCACCCCGCCTAAGCTCTCGGCCAACGCGAAGATTCGGGTTCCCTCCACCAACCCTCTGGCCCGTTCTCCCGACCCCATCTCAACGGCGACCATCCCGGTGAAGCCGGTCATCTGGCGGGTGGCCAGCTCGTGCTGGGGATGGGAGGGAAGGCCCGGGTAATGGGTCTCTTCCACGGCGGGGTGCTCCTGGAGAAAGCGGGCGACAGCCTCACCGTTCCGGTTGTGTGCCTCCATCCGGAGGTGAAGGGTCTTGGTTCCCCGGAGGCAGAGCCAGCAGTCCATGGGGCCCGGGACGCCGCCTGAGGACTTGCGTACAAACCGGAGGTCCTCGGCCAGGGCGTCGTCGTTTACCACGGCGATTCCGCCGATGATGTCCGAGTGTCCGTTGAGGTACTTGGTGGAGGAGTGCACGGCGATGTCGGCACCCAACTGCAGCGGTCGCTGGTTGTACGGGGAGGCGAAGGTGTTGTCCACGCAGAGGAGGGCCTCCCTCTCGTGGGCGATCTCCACTGCTGCCTCCAGGTCGCAGAGGCGCATCATCGGGTTCGTGGGGGTCTCCAGGTGTACGAGCCGAGTCTCCGGGCGCATGGCGTCCCGGATCTGTTCCGGGTCCCGGCTGTCCACGAAGGTGAACTCCACACCCAGGCGAGCCAGTACCTTGGTGAACATCCGGTGGGTCCCGCCGTAGGTATTCTCCTCGCTCACCACGTGGTCTCCGGCGGAGAGGAGCTTCACCACCGCTTCGATGGCCGCCAATCCGCTGGAAAAGGCGATCCCGTGGGTTCCCCCTTCGAGTGCCGCCACGTTTCGTTCCAGCGCTTCCCGGGTTGGGTTCTGGACCCGGGCGTACTCATACCCTTTGTGGTCTCCGAGTCCGGCTTGAACGTACGTCGATGTCTGGAAGATGGGGGGCATGATGGCCCCGGTCGCCGGCTCCGGTTCCTGGCCCGCGTGGATGGCACGGGTGCCGAAGCGGTGGTTCGTTTCGTCCCTTTCGGACATGCGTCCTCTCCCTGATCCCCATTTCTGTGCGTTGACACCCTGAGCCGGGCTCCTCTACCTTCCGCCGCGGTTTCGGGCCGTGAGCGCTCTCCCGGACCCCTGTTCCCCTCGTTCGGTTCCCCCATGCCAATCCAGCTTCCCAACAACCTGATGGCCGGCGTCTCGGGGGTTCGAGGCATCGTGGGTGACCCTCTCACCCCGGAGCTCGTCTCGGCCCTGGCAGCCGCCTACGGTACCTTCCTGCAGAACGATGGGGCCCAGGCCGGAGCGGCGGTCTTCCTGGGTCGGGATTCCCGGACGTCCGGACCCATGTTCGTGCGCGCCGCGGCGGCCGGCCTCCTATCCGTGGGAATGGATGTAGTGGAGCTGGGGGTGGTTCCCACCCCGACCCTGCTTCTGGCGACGAGGGAAGGGGAGGGTGCGGGTGCGGTGGGGGTAACCGCCAGCCACAACCCGGCGGAGTGGAACGCCCTCAAGCTGGCAGGTGGCGACGGGATCTTCCTGGATCGGGAACGGATGGGGCGGTTTCTCTCATTCCTGGAGACGTCGGACCCCGTGCGGGCGTCGTGGGACCGACTGGGAAGCTGGAGGGAGGACTCCGGCGCGATAGAGCGACACTTGGAGCGTATCCTCGGGCTCCGACTCCTGAATGTGGAGGGGATCCGCCGCCGCCGAATGCGGGTGGCGCTGGACTGCGTCCGAGGCGCGGGGGGGCGGATCATGCCCACTCTGCTGGAACGCCTCGGCTGTGAGGTGGTGGGGATGGGTCTCGAGACCGACGGCCGTTTCCCGAGGGATCCGGAGCCCACTGCGGCGAACTTGACGGAATTGGGTGAGTTGGTTCGGCGGGAGGGGGCGGAGCTGGGGCTGGCGGTGGATCCGGATGTGGACCGGCTCTCCCTGGTGGACGGGAGAGGTTTCCCGGTAGGCGAAGACCTCACCCTGGCCCTGGCGGCGGCGACGGTACTCGCACGAACGCCGGGGCCGGTGGTCACGAACCTCTCCACGAGTCGCGTCCTGGACGATGTGGCGGAGAAGTGGGGGGCCAAGGTGCACCGGGCTCCGGTGGGGGAGGTGAATGTGGCCCGACGCATCCAGGAATTGGGGGCCGTAGTGGGGGGCGAGGGGAACGGCGGAGTGATCCTTCCGGCCCTCCAGCTTACCCGGGACGCTCCCCTGGCGGCGGCCCTGATCCTCCAGCACCTGGTGGATCTGGACGAAGGGTTGGAGGGTGCCATTTCCCGGTGGCCCGAATATCGCATCGTGAAGGAGAAGGTCCCGGTCCCGGACGGAGGGCTGGAGGCCCTGTATGACGACCTCCGGGAAGGCCTGGGGCCGGAGGAGGTGGATACCCAGGACGGGCTCCGCCTGGACTGGCCCGGGGAAGGTCGCTGGCTTCACGTCCGGCCGTCCGGGACCGAACCGGTAGTTCGTTTCATCGCGGAGGCCCGGGATGAAACGGCCGCCCGAGAGCTGGTGGATACGGCTCGACGGATGCTGGAGAGTGGGGCCCGCCGAGACGGTTGAGGGGTCCCGGCACGGACAAGGACGGGAGAAAGCGACCCAGATGTGTGGAATCGTAGGCTACGTGGGATCGAAGGAGGCGGCCCCCATCCTCCTGGAAGGACTCCGCCGCCTGGAGTACCGCGGCTACGACTCCGCCGGAGTGGCGGTGGTGGATCGGGACCGAGGGCTCCGAGTCGTGAGGCGTTCCGGAAAGCTGGAGGAGTTGGATTCGGCCCTGGCCCAGGCGCCGCTTCCCGGGAGCTGCGGAATCGGCCATACCCGTTGGGCCACCCACGGAGCCCCTACGGAGGTGAACGCCCACCCCCATCTGAGTCGGGATGGGACCATCGCTCTGGTCCACAACGGGATCATCGAAAACGCTCCTACCCTACGCGAGCGGCTTCGGAACAAAGGCTACGAGTTCCGGAGCGAAACGGACACCGAGACGGTGGTGCACCTCATTGAGGAGGCCTACCAGACCGCGTCCAGCCTGGAGGAGGCCGTCTCCCAGGCTCTGGCGCAGGTCATCGGGGCGTATGGGATCGCGGTGGTGAGCAGTCGGGATCCTCGGAAGATCGTGGTGGCCCGCCACGGAAGCCCCCTCCTCCTGGGGATCGGGAAGAACGGCGAGTACCTCGTGGGCTCCGACGCCGCCGCGGTGGTGGCACACACCCGGGACGTGGTCTACCTGGACGACGGCGACTACGCCGTTCTGGAGCCGGAGGGCTACCGGACGTACCACCTGCACCACGGACCGGTGCGCCGTGCTGTGCACGAGGTGACGTGGGAGCTGGCCGACATCGAGAAGGGCGGCTATCCGCATTTCATGCTCAAGGAGATTTTCGAGCAGCCGGAAACCCTGAAGGACGTGACCCGGGGGCGCCTTCTGGAGGAGGAGGGGAGCGCCCGTTTGGGAGGGATCACCCTTTCGGACCCCGAACTCCTCGCCGTGGAGCGGATCGTTATCACCGCTTGCGGCACGAGCTGGCACTCGGCGCTTCTGGGAGAATACATGCTGGAGGAGTTCGCCCGGGTGCCCACCAAGGTGGAGTACGCCTCCGAGTTCCGATACAAGAACCCCGTGGTGGATGCCAACACCCTGGTCATGGCCATCAGCCAGTCAGGGGAGACGGCGGACACCCTGGCCGCGTTACGGGAGGCGAAGCGGCGGGGGGCCCGGACCATGGGGATCGTGAACGTGGTGGGGTCCAGCATTGCCCGGGAGACGGACTTCGGCGTGTACCTGCACGCCGGCCCGGAGATCGGTGTGGCGTCCACGAAGGCGTTCACGAGCCAGGTGGTGGCGTTGGCTCTCTTCACCCTCTACCTGGCTAGACGGAAGGATCTATCCATCCTGGAGGGCCGGCGGATCGTGAAGGCGATCCAGGCACTCCCCGAGCAGGTGCAGGAAATCCTGGACCAGGACCAGGCGATCCGGAGCCTGGCCGAACGGTACATGGACGCGCCCAACTTCCTCTATCTGGGACGGGGGTACCAATTCCCCGTGGCACTGGAGGGGGCTCTAAAGCTCAAGGAGGTGAGCTACATCCACGCGGAAGGGTATCCAGCCGCGGAGATGAAGCACGGGCCCATAGCCCTCATCGATGAGCGGATGCCGGTGGTGTTCCTGGCCCCCCACGATCCCGTGTACCACAAGGTGGTCTCCAACATCGAAGAGGTGAAAGCAAGGCAAGGGCGGGTCATCGCGGTGGTGAGCGATGGAAACGCGGAGTTGGAGGGGAAGGTGGACCACAAGATCAAGATCCCAGAAACCCTTCCTCACCTCCTTCCGGTTTTGGCGGCGGTGCCCCTGCAGCTCCTGGCGTACCACGTTGCCGTCCTGAGGGGCGCCGACGTGGACCAGCCCCGCAATCTGGCCAAGTCGGTCACCGTGGAGTGAGAGGAAGGGGTCGGGCATGAGGGTCGTCCTGCAGCGGGTCTCCGGTGCCTCCGTGCGGATCGATGGCGAGGTGGCAGGGTCCATCGCGGTGGGGCTCCTTCTCCTGGTAGGTTTCACCGAGGGGGAGGATGACGCGGACCTGGAGTGGATGGCGGATAAGGTGGTGGGGCTCCGGGTTTTCAACGACTCGGACGGCAAGATGAACCTGTCGCTGGACGACGTGGACGGGGAGCTCCTGGTGGTGAGCCAATTCACACTGTACGGCGACGCCCGAAAGGGTCGGCGCCCCTCCTTCATCATGGCCGCTCCCCCGGAGAAGGCGATACCGCTCTACGATCGGTTCGTGGGACTCCTGGAGGAGCGAGCGCCGGGACGGGTGTCCACCGGGGAGTTCGGGGCCATGATGGATGTGGAATTGGTGAATGACGGGCCGGTGACGTTGGTGCTGGAGCGAGGTGGGGGAGGGTGACCGACCCCTCCATCATTCTCGCCTCCGGTTCCCCTCGTAGGGCCGAGCTCCTCAGAATGCTCCGAATCCCCTTCGAGGTGGCGGAGCCGGATGTGGACGAGCGGCCCGCCACCGGGGAGTCGCCGCAGGCGCAGGCGGAAAGGTTGGCCAGGGACAAAGCCGACGTCGTGGGCCGCCGCTTTCCGGGCCGCTGGGTGTTGGCGGGAGATACCATCGTGGTTCTGGCCGGAGACGTGCTGGGCAAGCCCGGATCCCGTGAGGAGGCGGTGACCATGCTCCTCCGGCTCCAGGGCCGAAGCCACCGGGTGGCGTCGGGAGTGGCGGTACACGGGCCCACGGGCCACCTCCGGAGCGGAGTGGAGGAGACGACCGTGACCTTCCGGCCCTTCACCCGGGAGGAGGCGGAGGCATACGTGGCCACGGGAGAGCCCATGGACAAGGCTGGGGCATACGGAATCCAGGGACTGGGGGCGGCGTTGGTGGAGAGGGTGGAGGGGGACTTCTTCGGGGTCATGGGTTTTCCTCTCATCCTCCTGCTCCGCCTCCTTCGGGAGGAGGGGTTGGATTACCGGTTCGGCGCGTGGAGCCAGGGGTCCGAAAGGGCGTCCCGGGTACAAGATGGGCAGGAAGCGACCACGGGAAGGGAGGAGGAATGACGGAGACCACCGCCGTTCTGGCCCTGGATCAGGGGACCACCGGCAGCACCGCCCTGGTGGTGGCGCAGGATGGTCGCATTCTGGGTCGGGGCTACTCCGAGTTTCCTCAGCACTTTCCCCGTGCCGGGTGGGTGGAGCACGAGGCCCTGGACATCTGGGAGACCACCCGCAAGGTGGGGCTTGCGGCCCAGGAGGAGGCCCGGAACCGGGAGTCGTTTCGAATCCGGTCCATCGGGATCACGAACCAGAGAGAGACGGTGGTGGTGTGGGACCGGGAGACGCTGGAGCCCGTTCATCGGGCCATCGTCTGGCAGGACCGACGGACCAGTGGGATTTGTCGGGAGCTCAGGGAGCGAGGGGTGGAAGATCGGGTGCGGGAGCGGACAGGGCTCCTCCTGGACCCCTACTTCTCCGGCACGAAGCTGACCTGGCTCTTCCGGGAACGGCCGGAGCTACGGGCTCGGGGTGAGGCGGGCGAGCTGGCGGTAGGGACCGTGGATGCGTGGCTCGTCGCCCGACTTACCGGCGGGCAGGTCCATGCCACGGATCCCACCAACGCCTCCCGGACCCTCCTCTACGACATTCGGTCCGGCGAGTGGGATCCCGAGCTGCTGGAGATCTTCGAAGTACCCCGGGCAGCCCTTCCTGAAGTCCGCCCCAGCTCCGGGGATTTCGGGGTCAGCCATGGGGATTCGGTGGGGGTAGAGGTGCCCGTGACCGGTGTCGCCGGGGATCAGCAGGCGGCGCTCTTCGGTCAGGGCTGTTGGGAGCAGGGCTTGGCCAAGAACACCTACGGTACCGGCGCATTCCTCCTCCTGCACACTGGAGAGGAGGCCGTTCGTTCGGAACACGGCCTTCTCACCACCGTGGCGTGTGGCCCGGCAGGGGAACCCCAGTTCGCTCTGGAGGGATCCATATTCGTGGCTGGAGCCGCCATTCAGTGGCTCAGGGACGAATTGGGGCTCCTGGACCAGGCGGCGGACTCGGAGGGCATGGCCCGATCCCTGTCATCCAACGATGGGGTGTACTTCGTTCCGGCCTTCGTCGGACTGGGGGCCCCCCACTGGGAGCCAGAAGCCCGGGGGGCGCTGGTGGGGCTCACTCGCGGGACGAGGCCCGCCCATCTGGTTCGGGCGGCTCTGGAGGCCATGGCGTACAGTACGGTGGAGGTGCTCCGTGCTATGGAGGCGGATTCCGGGGTGGCCGCGCAGGAGCTTCGTGTGGACGGCGGGGCGTCGGAGAACGACTGGCTTATGGGCTTCCAGGCCGGGCTTCTGGACCTTCCCGTCCGTCGGCCTGCGGTGGTGGAGACCACTGCTCTGGGAGCGGCAGGGCTCTCCGGGCTGGGGTCTGGTGTATGGAAGAATGCGCAGGAGTTCATGGCGGCCCAAGGGGCTCCTCGCCTTTTCCGCCCCCGGATGGGATCCGGTGAGCGAGAGGCGCTGCTGGAGGGATGGGATCGGGCGGTGGACGCGGTCCGAGCCACCATCCCCTAGGCGGGGGCAAACGGCCGCAGAACGTGGACTTTACAGTGGATTCGGGGGCGGGACTCTGTTAGCTTTCTGGACGGAGACCTGGTTCCGGAAGGGGTTTGAATAACGATGGTTCAGGGGAGTCTATCATGAACAAGGACCGACGCTTCTTCGCTGGCCTCGTCGGAGTGGCCGCGGTCGTCAGTTGGCTGGTCTGGACGGGGATCAGTGAGACCATGGTTTATTACCTCACCCCCACGGAGCTGGTGACCCAGGTCCAGGCCGATCCGGCCCTCCACGACGTGGGCTTCAAGGTGAGCGGGAATGTGGTGCCGGGTAGCTATGAGGCCGGTGAGGAGGAGCTCCTCCACCGGTTCACGGTTTCGGATCTGGACGATCCGGACGTGCAGATCGCCGTGGAGTTCCGGCACCCCCTCCCTGACACCTTCCAGGATGATGGAGAGGTGGTAATGGAGGGCCGGCTCCGTTCCGACAACGTTTTCGAAGCCACTGAGGTGCTGACGAAGTGCGGGAGCCGGTACGAGGCAATGCCCGAGGGGTACGAAGCGGACGGTTATACCCCTGGGGACTACGCCGAACCTGAGCAGTTGACCGGGGTCACCCCCACTGGACAGGAGGAGACGGGTCGGTGACGGTTCTGGGGGAGTTTGCCCTCTGGATCGCGCTCCCCATCGCGATCTGGGGGGTCGCCCTGGCGTTCCTGGGCGGGTACAAGGGCCGGGGGGACCTGGTTCTCTCGGCGGAGCGCAGCCTCTACGCCGTCTTCTTTCTCGTTCTCCTGGCTTCCCTGGGGATCGTGGCGGCCTTCCTGGGGAACCAGTACGAGTACTGGTACGTCTACAACTACTCGAACCGGGCCCTGGATCCCTTCTTCAAGGTGGCCGGGCTCTGGGCGGGACAGCGGGGCTCCCTAGTCTTCTGGGCCCTGAACCTGGGGTTCTTCTCGGCGTTGGCCGTTTGGCTCAACCGACGGCGGAATCGGGACCTCATGCCTTACGTCACGGGGGTCCTGCTCACGGTGATCACCTTCTTCCTGGTGATCTGTCTCTTCGTGAGTCCGCCCTTCGAGACGCTCCCCTTCACTCCGGCTGACGGACGAGGCCTGAACCCCCAGCTACAGAACTACTGGATGGTCATCCATCCGCCCACGCTTTACCTGGGGTTCACCGCCTTCACCGTTCCCTTTGCTTTCGCCATCGCCGCTCTCCTCACCGGGAAGTTGGATTCGCGCTGGATCCAGGTGTCGCGGCGCTGGATCCTGACGAGTTGGTTCTTCCTCTCCCTGGGGATCGTCTTCGGGATGCGGTGGGCCTACGAAGAGCTCGGGTGGGGCGGCTACTGGTTCTGGGATCCTGTGGAGAACGCCTCCCTCCTCCCCTGGTTGGCGGCCACGGCCTTCCTCCACTCCGTCATGATCCAGGAGAGCCGGGGGATGATGAAGGTGTGGAACATGGGGCTGGTCCTCTTGACCTTCCTCATGACGATCCTGGCCACCTTCATGACTCGGTCCGGGCTCATCGAGTCGGTCCACTCGTTTGCCCAGAACCTCACCATCGCCTGGACCTTCCTGGGCTTCATGGCGGTGGTGGGCGCCATCTGCACGGTGCTGATCCTCTGGCGACTTCCCCTCCTCCGAAGCGAGCACCAGTTCGAATCCTTCCTCTCCAGAGAGGCGGGATTCCTCATGAACAATCTCATGATCCTGGCAGTTCTCTTCGCCGTGCTCTGGGGATCCCTCTTCCCGCTCATCACGGAGGGCGTGACCGGCGCCCGGGTGGCCGTGGGTCCGCCCTTCTTCGACCGAGTGACCATTCCTCTGGGCCTGATTCTCCTGGCCCTCATGGGAATCGGGCCGGTCATCGCATGGAGGAAGGCTTCGCCCCGGAACCTGAGGCGGAACTTCCTCCTTCCCGGGGCCATGGGGTTGGGGGCGGCGCTCCTCCTGTTCGCTCTGGGGATGCGCCACCTCTACGCCCTCCTCACCTTCGCCATCGGGTTCTTCGTTCTGGTCATCATCGTCCGGGAATTCTGGAAGGGAACCCGGGCCAGGGCGCGGATCGAGGGAGAAGGGGTCGTCTGGGCCTTCCTCCATTTGGTACAACGGAATCGACGCCGATGGGGCGGCTACATCGTGCACGTCGGGGTGGTGGTCATGTTCATGGGCTTCGGCGGCGCCGCCTTCGACGAGGAGGTTCGGGTGGTGATGGAGCCCGGTGAGACCGCTACGATCCAGTCGGCCTTCGGTCACACCTACGCCCTCACTTACCAGGGACTCTCCACCCACATGAGTGACAACGAGTGGCGTTGGATCGCCACCTTCACCGTGGACCGGGAGGGCACGCCCTTCGGGACGATCAACTCGGAGCGCCAATTCTACCCCGTCCTGAATCAGCCCTCCACCCAGGTGGGAATCCGCTCCACCTTCCTCGAGGATCTGTACGTCATCCTCTCGACGGTGGACGATCTTCCGGGCGAAGAGGATCCCGGCACGCAGCGGGCCACCTTCCAGTTCCAGGTGAACCCGCTGGTTCCCTGGATCTGGTACGGAGCCTTGATCCTGGCTGCAGGCTCGTTGGTGGCGCTTTGGCCCGGGTCCGGCGGACGCGCGGCGGAGACTCAGCAGAGAACGGAGCGGGCTGCTCGGCCCCGGCCGCGACCCAGGGAGCCCGAGCCCGCCGGCGTCTGATGGACTCCCTTCTCATCGGGCTTCTGGTGGTGGCGGCCGCCGTGGTGTACTTCGTCGTGGAGCCCCTGGTTTCCGGGCTTTCGGCGCCCTCCGGGCGGGACGAGGATGAGCCGTCGGAGGAGGATTACCGCAAGCGGGCCGTCCTTCTGGCTCTGCGAGATGTGGAATACGACTATCACACCGGCAAGCTGGACGAGCCGGACTACCGGGCGCTCCGGGCGCAGCTCTCCCGCGAGGCTCTGGCCGCGCTGAAGGCCACGGGAGCGGCCCACGGTGCGGAGGATCTGGAGCTGAGAGACGGCGATGCGTTGGAGGAAGAGATCCGTCGTCTCCGGGGGGCCATCCGTGAGGGTCCATCCTGTCCGCAGTGCGGCTTGCCCACGGCCCTCGAAGCCCGGTTCTGCGGCGCCTGCGGTTCGGAAATCCCCTCGGTGACGTCACCCGAGGGGACGGAGACCAGCGAGGCCCCGGGACCGGACGGGTGACCGCGCCGCCGGCGCGCCCGGCGAAGGGTCCCCGGGAGCGCTCGGACTCTGAACAAGGGCCGCTTGCCTCTCTGGACGTCCGGGGTCTGGTCCGGACGTTCGGTCCCATCCGTGCTGTGGACGGGCTCTCCTTTACCCTTCATCCCGGGGAGCTCCTTACCGTTTTCGGACCCAATGGGGCGGGAAAGTCCACCCTCTTGAACCTGCTTGCAGGGGCCCTCCAGCCCAGCGGCGGTGAGGTCCGCATGGAGGGGCGCCTACGTAGCCACGGGGACGTGGAGTGGCGTCGAAGCGTGGGGATCCTCTCCCACCGCACGTTCCTCTACGGACACCTCACCGCACGGGAGAACCTTCGCTTCTACGGCCGACTGTTCGGCGTCCCCCACCTGGAGGAACGCATCGTCGAGCGGTTGGAGGCGGTGGAGCTGGAGCGGAGGGGAGACGAACCCGTGCGTGGCTTCTCCCGAGGGATGCGTCAGCGGTTGGGGTTGGCCCGGACCCTTCTCCACGATCCGGCGATCGTCCTTCTGGACGAACCCTATACCGGCCTGGACGTCCACGCGGCCTCCCTCCTAAGAGAGCTTCTCTCCTCGTTGAAGGATGGGCGTCGGACGGTGGTCCTGGTGACCCACGACCTGAACCAGGGGTTGGAGTTGGCGGATCGCGTCGCCATTCAGGTCCGTGGGCGTTTCGCGCACCTGGACCAAGCGGCTCACCTTCCCTCGGGCCCGGTGGACGCGTTCTACCGGGAAGTGGTGGAAGAGGCCCTTGAGGAGGGGCGATGAAGGACTATCTGCGTCAGGTCGGAGCCTTGGTGTGGAAGGACCTCACACTGGAGCTTCGAACGTGGGACCGAATGAGCGCCATGGGAGCGTTTGCCGTTCTGGTGGCCGTCCTCTTCCACTACGCCGTGGACCGGACCGTGATCCATCCGCGGGAGTTGGCGGCGGGGCTCATCTGGCTCACCATCGTATTCGGAGGTCTATTGGGGCTGGGGCGTACCTTCGCCCTGGAGGAGGAGGACGGGGCCTTCGACGGGATCCTCACCAGCCCCATGCCCAAGGACGCCATCTTCCTTGCCAAGGTCTCGAGTAACTTCCTCCTCCTCCTCCTCCTGGTCCTTCTGGTTCTCTTCGTCTTCGTCCTCTTCTTCCAGGTGGCTGTGAGGGGGAACCCGTTCGCCCTGTTCGGGGTCCTCTCGCTGGGTGTCCTGGGGTTCACGGCGTTGGGGACGCTCTATAGTGGGGTGACGGTGAGGACCCGAATGGGGGAGACCCTCCTTCCGGTCCTGGTGTTTCCCCTCCTCATCCCCATGGTGGTGTTCGGTGTCCGCGGGACCTCCCTCCTCTTCGCCGGAGTGTCGGTGTCGGGGGTGGAGGGGAGCCTTCGGGTCCTGGGAGGGTTCTCGTTGGTGGCACTACTTTCTGGGGCGTTTCTCTTTCGCTTCGTGGTGGAGGACTGAGGTCCGATGTCGATGAGTACCGTCCGATGGGGTGCGGTCGCCGCCGGGGTCATCGGCGTGGGCTTGGCCGTCCTCTTCCATTGGCAAGTCTTCTTCTGGGTTCCCACCGAGGCCAGTATGGGGATCGTGCAGAGAATCTTTTACGTGCACGTTCCGGCAGCTTGGGTGGGCTTTCTGGCGTTCTTCATCGTGGCCCTTTGCAGTGCCGTCTACCTCTGGTTGGAGGAGGACCGACTGGATGCCGCCGCTGTGGCGGCGGCGGAAGGGGGGATCCTCTTCACCACCATCGTCCTTATCTCCGGACCCCTCTGGGCCAGGCTGGCCTGGGGCACCTGGTGGACCTGGGAGCCCCGCTTGACGCTGACGCTCCTCCTCTGGTTCATCTACGTCGGGTACTTCCT
>SKZC01000033.1 GCA_007127575.1 Gemmatimonadota bacterium | reverse complement strand
GACCCGCCATCTGGGTGAATGGCCGCCCCGCGCCGATGACGGGGCAGGCACTCACGCAGTTCCTCGGACAGTTCCCCGCCGATCTGGTCGAACGGATCGAGGTGATGGATAACCCGGGCTCGGCGTTCGACGCCGAGGGCTCGGGTGGGATCGTGAACATCGTCCTTCGGGAGGGCACGGAGCTGGGCTTCAGGGGGAGCGTGTTCGGCAACGCCGACACCCGGGGCAACACGGGGGCAGGGGGTCAGGGGACGCTCCAGCGAGGGGACTGGGTGTGGGACGGCTCCGTTTCCCTCCGGCGCGGGGACTCCGAGACGCACGGGCTCTACCTCCGGGAGAACCTACGAGCGGAACCCTCCGAGTTCATCCAGCGGGACAGCCGGGCCGCAAACGAGTCGCTCGGAGCAGACGGGAGACTCCGGACCACGTACACGCCGCAGGAGGAGGTGCGATTCTGGGTCGAGAGCCACTTCTCCGGCCAGGACCGAGAGCGGAGCGGGCTCGTCACTACGACGCACATGGACAAGGGGCAGGGCCCGTTCCTCGGGTACGGCCGCACAGACAGGTCCGATGCGAACCGACGGTCGGTCGATATTCGGACCGGATTCGAGTGGCGCTGGGAGCCGAGGCGCCACGTCGCGGATGTGGAGCTTCGGTACACGGGAGGGGTCGACCAGGGCGAGCTTCGACAGGAGCTGGAGGCTGACGAGGACCTCGACCTCCTCGACCGGGTGGCTGGTGAGCGGGCGTTCGAGGATCACGCGAACAACGAAGCGGAGCTGCGCCTCGACCTGGGCTACCAGCGTCCTCTGGGGGAGCACACCTCAGTTGGGACCGGGTACTCGTTTCGATCCGAGGCGGAGGCGAACCAGCGGATCCGGACACTGTTCGACCCGGTGGAGCGCCCTGAAGGGGAAGCGAGGACTCGTGGCGTTGACCGCGGGCAGACGCTCCATGCCGCCTACGTCACGCTCCAGCGGGCCGTAGGGGAGCGGGGGGTCCTTCAGGGCGGGCTCCGGGTGGAGCGTGCGCGCT
Source organism: Gemmatimonadota bacterium (assembly GCA_007127575.1). Taxonomy (GTDB): domain Bacteria; phylum Gemmatimonadota; class Gemmatimonadetes; order Longimicrobiales; family Gaopeijiaceae; genus SKZC01. Next base: position 2,411 of record SKZC01000033.1, on the reverse strand, counting down.
GGGAGCTGGAGTTCCCCACGGCTTCCCCGGTCCGGGGAGGCCACACGGACGTATTCCCCAGCGTCACCTTGTCCTGGAACTTCGGCCATACCCGGCAGCTCCGGATCTCCTACTCGCAACGGATCGACCGGCCGCATGGGCGGATGCTGGACCCCACGGATCGTTCCACCGATCCTCTCCAGCGCTCTGTTGGCAACCCCGAGATCGAGCCCCGGCATACGCACCGGGTGAATCTAAGCGCCTCATGGTCCGGGGAGCTGGGATCCCTTTCGGCCGGACCCTATCTGTCCAGGACGGCGAACGGCTGGGAGCGGATCACCACCATGGACGAGGCGGGGGTATCCACGCGCACGTGGGACAACCTCTCCTCGGAGACGAGCACCGGCCTGTCCCTGGGATACTCGCTCCGCGGCCTTGGGGGTTGGCGCGGTTCGGCGAACCTGAGCGGGAGCCATGCCCAGCGCGACGCCGACGAGCTGGACCCCCGCTATTCAGGCTCCTACACACGTTGGAACGCCCGCCTCAACCTGAACGGCCCGATCTACGGCGGGCTCACCGGGCAGGCCTCTGTCCGCTACCAGGGCACCGCCCGAAGCATCCAGGGCCGGGTAGGGTCCCAGGCGTCGGCGAACCTGTCCCTCCGGCACCGGTTCTTGGAGGATCGGCTCTCGGTCAGCCTCCAAGTCCGCGATCTGCTCGCATACCGAGACAGCGAGCGCGAGATCCGGGATTCCGCATTGAGAGAGCTTCGCCGCTCATCCCAGAGTACCCGAAGCGCGCAACTCTCCCTCGCGTACCTCCTGGGAGGTGGGGGCCGCCAGGGGCGGTAGGAAAGGGCCGTGTCGTCCCAGTGGTACGCGTCAGAACCTGACCCTCAAGGAAAACGTGAGGGTGGTGGGGGCTGGGACGCGATCGGAGGAGCCTAGACCGTCGTCGTTAGCGCCGGCGTTTCCCAGGATCTCGAGGTCCCACCAGGGGACGTCGCGGTGCCAGGTGTAGGCGTTGGCGAGGGTGATGGTGAGTGTGCTGTCGTCCACCGGATCGGGGAACACGAACCCCAGGGGAACGGTGGCGGCCAGGCTACGCAGCCTGAAGTAGTCGCCCTTGAACCAGTAGTCCGCAGCCGCGGTGGGGGTGCAGCGCTCCTGCCAGAGGTCGGGTGCGTCGGCCCTCAAAGTGAGGGCCTGGGGGTCGTCGTAGTACGGCAGGCAGAGGGGTGAGACGACCCCCCTGGAAACGGGTACCGGGTTGACGAACCGGACGTTCCCGCCTCGGTATTCGCCCCGGGCCGCGAGGGCGATTCCTCCGGGGACCCGGGCGGAAATGGAGGGCATGAGGAACCGAGTGGGGAGCTGGGGCCCCAGGGGGAGCGAGGTGTTGCCCTCGTCGTCGGTAAGGTACCGGTCGGGGGACCAGGGGCCGTGGACGGCGTCGGGCTCGGCGACCCGGCGGCCGACGCTCACGGGAACCGGGTGCCCTTCGATGAGCCCGGCGCCCAGAGCGTCGAACGGATCGGCTCCCCCGAGGTCGAGGAGCCTCGAGTGGTTCGTGGTGACCCCGAGCCCGACCTCAAGCTCCCAATCGACCCGGTTCACGACGGCCGCGCCGAGCTGAAGCTCGATCCCCTGGTTCCGGACCGCGCCCACGTTGTGCAGCTCCCGGCGCTGGGGGAGGCTCGCCGTGTCGTCCATGACTGGGACCAGAGCGTTTCTCGTCGTCTGCACGTAGCGAGTGAGTTCCACGGTGAGGCGGCCGTCCAAGAGCGCTGCGTCCAGCCCGATCTCCCACTCGGAGTTCGACTCGGGCTCCAAGGCGGGACCCTCCGGGGCCTCACCGGGCGGTTCGCCGCCCCGGTACTCCACCGCCTCAACGAACGGACTGGGCGGCGTGCTGGAGCGTCCGTAGGCGGATCGGAGCCGCAAGGTGCCCAAGGACTCGGGCCAGAACGTCTCGTCGCTGGCGGTCCAAGCGAAGCCCACCCGGGGATCGATTTGAACGGAGCTTTCCCCCTGGGCCGCGTGGCGGTCCACGCGGAGCCCGGTGGTGAGGAAGTACCGGTCCGCGACGGCGAGCACGTTCTGCGCGAAGACGCCCGAGGTGGTCGTGCTGCCCGCTCTCTCCTCCGTCTCGGTGCTCTCGGCCTCCTCCGGCGTGGTGGGCACATCGCCGGGGAACCCTACCCCGGACCGCACCGTCCACTCCAGGTCGTCGGAGACCACCTGACCGCCGAGAGAGAGGGTGGAGCGCACGTCCTGGCCAAGGGCGAGCTCGTAGCTGCCGAGGTAGTCCACTGTCCGGAGGTGGCGGTCCCACTCGCGGGTCGTCACCGCGGCCTCGGGAGGGGACACAAGTCCCTGGGCACGGACGGACCGCAGGTCCTGGCGGGAGAAGTCGTAGCCCAACGTGATGCG
>SKZC01000015.1 GCA_007127575.1 Gemmatimonadota bacterium | reverse complement strand
GGTCGCGGCCGAGCCCGCGCTTGAGGGCGAGATCGGGGACGCCGAAAGCTCGGTACTGGTAGGTGAGGTGGCGGTCCCGGATGTTGTATGCGCTCTCGCTCACGCCCCAGGGCACCCCGCGCTCCACCCCGTACGCCACTTGCCGCCGCACGGCGCCGTGGTAGGTCTGGTCCAGCACCGTGAAGGGAAACGTGCGCATGACCAGCGACGGCATCAGGTATTCGAACATGCCGCCGCTCCAGGACACGAGGGCGGTCCCCCCGGCCCTGTGCGTCAGGGACCGGCCCAGTCGAAACCAGTGGTCCACGGGGACGTCGTCCTTGGCGATGGCGACGAAGCTGGCGAGGCGGGCTTCGGAGGCAAAGAGGTCGTAGTACGACGGGTCGAAGGAATGGCTGTCGACCCGGTAGCCGATGGAGAACAGCTCCCGATTCTTGTTGAAGAGAAAGCGGAAGTCCATTTCCGCCAGGTAGTCGTAGGCCCGATCGGCCAGCGCCTCCAACCGTGCGTCCAGCTCTCCAGGCACCATGGTCCCGTCGGCGAAGTGGCTCCCGATCCGGTCCAGACTCCAAGCGACCCACTCCTCCACCGGCTGGGTCTCCTCGGCCTCCAGAGGGACTTCGGCCAACGAGGCCAGCGCAGCATGGAGTGCTCCAGCCACGTCCGCCAGGGGCTGCGGCGGGGTCGGCGCACCGTCGCTGGAGGGGGGCGGAATCGCGGCTTCGGCCCTCCGCAGCTCCTCCTTGACCATCTCGACGGCCCGCCGTGCGTTCGGGTCGTCCATGAGGGACGAGAGGGAGAGGTGTCGCAGACGCTCGTCCGCGACTCCCAGGGCCGTTCGCAGGGGCGACGCCAGGTCCGTGGACCCGGACTCGCCCGTGGACGCCAGGCAAGCCTGCCGTAAAGCGATGAGATGACCGGCGAGATTGCCGCTATCGACGGTGGAGACGTACGCCGGCTCCAACACCGCCAGATCGTTCAGGTCGTACCAGTTGAAGAAGTGCCCCCGGAAGCGGCGCATCCGTTCGAGTGAGCGGAAAGCAAGTTCCATGCGCCGCGTCATCTCCTCGGTGGTGATGAACCCGAGGTCCCGTGCGCTCACAACGGCCAGCAGTTGCAGCCCGATGTTGGTGGGCGAGGTTCGCAGCGCCACCGATGGGTCCGGATCCTCCTGGAAGTTGTCCGGGACGAGCCACTGCGTGTGGGCACCGGTGAAGCGGTCGAAGTAGCGCCAGTGGAGCAGCGCAAGCCGGAGCACCTGGTCCCGATGGGCTTCAGAAAGCCGTGCCGGGCCGGGCAGCTCGGGCACGCTGAGGGCGTGGGCGATGGCCGGCGCCACGGCCCAGAGCGCCAGCAGGGGGCCGGCGGCCAGCGTTATCTGCCAGAGGGAATCGGTTCGGATCGCTTCCGCTCCCGCCAGGAACGCCACACCCCCGGCGATGGCGACGGCCGGCCCCATCCCTCGCCACGAATCCACCGCCGCTCTCGATGCGGTTTGCTCGGAGAGCGAGGCGGTTTGCCACTCCAGCAGGAAGCGCTTCGTCACGAACATCCGCCAGAGGGTCCGTACGATGGCATCCGCGGAGATCCAGGCCTGATGCGGCAGGAAGGCGAGCGCCAGGGCGACCTGCTGGGCGCTCGTCGCCGCATCCCGTCCCACGGCCGCATAGTACGCCCGCCACGATTGGTCCAAGGGAGGCCGGAGAGCTGCGAGCAAGAGCGAGGCGATCCAGGGGGCGGCGATTGCGCCGAGTCCCAGCGCCGTCCAGCGCAGCGGTGACCCCGGGAGCACCGTCCAGCCCGCCACAAGGAAGGCGAGTTGGGCGAACTCCAGCGTGCTGCGCCTCAAGTTGTCGAAGATCTTCCAGCGGGAGAGGGCCGGCAGTCGGTTTGGCTCCGGCCCGTCCGGCCCCGGCACACGGGGAGTGAGCCAGCCGAGCAACTGCCAGTCGCCTCGGATCCAGCGATGTTTCCGTCGCGTGTAGGTGAGGTAGCGAGCGGGGTAGTCGTCGTAGAGGGTAATCTCGGTGACGAGTCCGGCGCGGGCGTAGCTGCCCTCGATGAGGTCGTGCGAGAGGAGGGTGTTCTCGGGGAAGCGCCCGTGGGTGGCCTCTGCGAACGCGTGAACGTCGTAGACGGCTTTGCCGGTAAAGCTCCCTTCGCCGAAGAGGTCCTGGTAGACGTCGGAGACCGCCGTGGTGTAGGGGTCCACACCGGGATGCCCGGAGTGAATGGCCGAAAACCGCGACCCATGCGCACTGGGAAGGGAGACTCCGACGCGCGGCTGGAGCACGCCGTATCCGCGGACGACACGTCCCTCTTCAGGGTCGTATACGGCCCGGTTGAGGGGGTGGGCCAGGGTGCCGATGAGGTCGGCAGCCGCATCCGGTGGGAGCACCGTGTCGGCGTCCAACGTGATCACGTACCGGGCCTGGCGGAGCGGTCCCACGTCCCCCACCGTGACCGAAAAGGCGTCATCCGTCCCTTCGAGCAGGAAACGGTTGAACTGCGCCAACTTGCCTCGCTTCCGCTCCCAGCCCATCCAGACGCCCTCTCCTGGGTTCCAGCGCCGCGGCCGGTGAAAGAGGTAAAAAGCGTCTTCGACGCCGTTCGCATACTGCGCATTGAGGGCACGTATCCCCTCGACGGCAGCCGCCACGATGGCCTCGTCCCCCTCGGTGGTCTCCTCCGGGGCATCGGTGAAATCGCTCAGCACCGCGAAGTGAAGGTTCGCCTTCCGGTTGGCCAGGAACTGCACTTCCAGGTTCTCGAGCGCCTCCCGCACCGCCTCCACGCTACCGAACAGGATCGGGACTACGACTGCGGTGCGGAACTCCGCAGGAATGCCGTGCTTCTCGCGGAGGTCGAGCCGGGGGAGCGTGCGAGGGGGAAGGAGCGCCGTGACGAGCTGGTTGACCACGCTGATGGCGAGATCGGCCGCCGGAAGGAGTGCCACGGCGAGCACCGCCGGCCAGGCCGTTCGCGCCTCGGCGCCCACCAGCCAGAGCAGTGCGGCGAGCGCCGCCAGGGTGCCCAAGAAGAGCGCGCCGAAAAACACCGGATTCGGATGCTCAAGGACCCACCGGCGCGCGGCCTCGCCCGGCTCCGGGCGATACCCCGTCGCAGCCTCCAGAGCCGGCAGGCCCTCGTCCAATAGGAAATACCCAACGTGAGAGCGAAGCTCCGGCGCCTCCCCGTCACGGGACTCCGCCCCGGCGAGCTCCACGGCCGTCCGGGCCACGTCTTCCTCGCCCTGCCCCGAGCGCCGGGCGATCCGCTCGACGACGTGACGATACCGGTCCCGGGTAGCGAAGGTCATCTGAGAGTAGGTGCCCGCCGGATCGTCGCGGAGCACCGCTTCCATGGCGCTCTGCCCTTCCACGAACGTCTGCCAGTCCAGGTGGGCGATGGTGCGCAGGCTGGTGATGGTGTGCGCCACGATGACCTGGGTGAGCGCCAGCCGCTGGGTGGAGCGTGAAAGCGCGTCCTCGGCGTAAACCCCTTGATCGCGGAGCCACTCCTCGATCTGCGCGAGGGGAGCGTGGGTGGCGCGACTCAGTCGGAGCTGGTACAGGAAGCGGGATACGAACACCGCCGAGAGCCGGGGGGGTGAGCTGACGAAAGCATCGAGCTCCGCGCCGAGAGCCAGCTCCCCTTCCTCGCTGGCCACCGCGATGCGTTCGGCCCATGCGTCGGCCTCTTCGAGCTGGTCCATCCGCCGTACCGTGCGCAACGTCATGCGTCGCACGCTCTCGATGAGCGCCAGGCGCAGCATGGCGGGTACGGCCCACAGCTCTCCGATGCTGAGCGGCGCGACGGACTGAAAGGCACTCACGAAAAGTCCGAGGTTGCCGCGGTCCACCCGGGCCTCGGAGTGAGTGATCAGGGTGGTGGCCAGCTCGTAGATCCGTGGATATCCTGCCAGCGGTCCCTCGGCCAGCTCGGGAAGCTCACGGTAGTAGCCCCTCGGGAGGCTCTGGCGCACCTCCTGGATGTGCTCCTGCACCACATGGAAGTTGTCGAGGAGCCACTCGCCCGCCGGTCCCACATCGACGTCACGGTTGGCCCCGGCCAGAAGCCGGGCATGGGCATCGTGAAGGAGGGCCTGAGTCTCTGTGAGGCGGGCCAGGAGGGGAGCTTCGCCCCTTCTACGCATTCGCGTGCCGAGGCGCTGCCGGCGGGCCACGTCGCGGGCCTTTTCGGCGAGCTGGTCGGAGCCCAGAAGCTCGCCTCGGACCGATCCGGAGAGGATCTCGTCTCGTCCCGGCCGAGATCGACTGAAGACGCGAGAAAAGAGTCGCGAAGGAGCTAACGGGCCGGCACCGAGCAAGGTGGTCCTTTGGAAAGGGTCGGGGCGGGCCGGTGGGTCGTCGGCTTGATCTCGGTCCCGGACGCGGGGCTCGAGCGGTACCGGACACCCTCCGCCGTGGCTGAACTACCCCTCTCGGAAGGGGATGTTGCCGGTCAGCCCATCGGGAGCGGACACCCGCCCAGGCGGTGGATGATGGCCATCACCTCCCTCTCTCGCCGACTCAGCTCCCCTTCGGGCAGCATCTCCCCGCTACCTTCAGACAGCATCCCCCTCCTCCTGGGGAGCTCGAACTCCACCCCACACCCACGGGAGACCCCATGACCCCTCGGAGCCTCTTCCTCGGACTGGGGCTGGCCGCCGGCCTCCTGGCGGCCTGCTCCGACGACGGGGCCGACATCACCGATCCCGATCCCGATCCTGCCGAAGGGCTGGCCGTGGAGGTGGTCGCCCAGGGCATCCCCGAGCCGGTTCACCTCACGGCGCCTGCAGGAGACGACCGCCTCTTCGTGGTGGAGCAGGAGGGGCGGATCCGGGTCGTCCGGGACGGCACCCTCCTGGAGGCCGCCTTCCTGGACCTCCGGGAAGAGGTGACCTCCGGTGGGGAGCGGGGGCTTCTCTCCCTGGCCTTCCATCCCGACTACGCCGCCAACGGCCACTTCTTCGTGAACTACACGGACACCTCGGGAGACACCCGGGTGGTCCGCTACTCCGTCTCCGAAGACCCGGACCGGGCGGATCCCGCCAGCGCCACCCCCATCCTCTCGGTGGAGCAACCCCAGGGGAACCACAACGGGGGCCACATCCTCTTCGGCCCTGACGGGATGCTCTACATCGCCATGGGGGACGGGGGCGGCGGCGGCGACCCGGGAAACCACGGCCAGAACTCCGGCACCCTCCTGGGTGCCCTCCTCCGGATCGACGTGGATGGGGGTGAGCCCTACGTCATTCCCCCGGACAACCCCTTCGTAGACGACCCCGACAGCCGGGACGAGATCTGGGCCACGGGACTGCGAAACCCGTGGCGGATCGCCTTCGACGAAGTGGACGGGGTCCTCTACCTCGCCGACGTGGGACAGAACCGGTGGGAGGAGGTGAACGCAGAGCCCGCCGACGAGCCCGGGCTGAACTACGGCTGGAACGTCATGGAGGGATTCGAGTGCTTCCAGGCCGACACCTGCTCCCAGGAGGGCCTCACCCTTCCCGTTCTCACCTACCGGACCGGGCAGGTGGGGCGCGCCATCGTGGGCGGGAGCGTCTACCGGGGCTCGGCCCTTCCCGAGGTGGCGGGACACTATTTCTACTCGGACTGGAGCGGAGGGTGGCTCCGGAGCTTCCGCCTGGAGGGGGGAGAGGCGGTGGACGAGCGGGACTGGGGTGTTGGGGACCTCTCCCCTGTCCTCTCCATGGGGGAGGACGCCGCCGGAGAACTCTACGTCCTATCCACTGCAGGAGGAGGCACGGTGTACCGGGTGGTGCCGGGAGGGGGGTGAAGGGCCGAGTACTTCCTGGACCCGGTTTCCGCTAGCTTAGGGGCTGCACCTGAACCACACGCCTTGCCCCATCCTCCATAGGAGAGTCCCGGACCTCAGGTCCGATTCATTATATGGCACAACCTACAAACGCTACGAACGGGAGGTCCGCCGGACCCGGCGCCGCCTCCGCCCCCACCTCCTCCTCCGGTTTTGACGGCCTCGAGCTCCACCCCGATCTATTGAGAGCGGTGGGCGACATGGGCTTCAGCGAGCCAACCCCCATCCAGCGACAGGCCATTCCGCCGGGCCTCCAGGGACGAGACCTCCTGGGCTCCGCCATGACGGGAAGCGGAAAGACGGCGGCCTTCCTCCTTCCCATCCTCCAACGGGTAATGAAGATGAAGCGCGGGGTGACCCGCGCCCTCATTCTCACCCCCACCCGGGAACTGGCCGCGCAGATCGACGAAGAGCGCCAGCAGCTCGGACGCCACACACGGGTCACCGGCGCCACCGTCTTCGGCGGCGTGGGCATGGGACCTCAGGAGAAGGCCTTCCGAACCGGCGCCGACATCCTGGTGGCCACTCCGGGTCGCCTGCTGGATCACTTCCAGCACGACTACGCCCGGCTCCAGGGGATCGACGTCCTGGTTCTCGACGAGGCCGACCGGATGCTGGACATGGGATTCCTCCCCGACATCCGGCGGGTGCTTCGCCACCTCCCGGACCGGCCCCGCCAGACGCTCCTCTTTTCGGCCACCATGCCGAAGCCCATCGTGGAGCTCTCCCGCGAGCTTCTGAAGAACCCGGCCCACATCTCCGTGGAGCGCAAGCAGGCGGCGGCCACCGGGATCACCCAGGCGCTCTTTCCGGTGCCGGCCCGCCGCAAGCCGGCGCTCCTCATCGAGCTCCTCCGGCGCGACGAGGTGGGCAACGTCATCGCCTTCTGCCGCACGAAGCATCGGGCGAACCGGCTCTTCCAGAAGCTGGAGAAGGCGGGCATTTCCACGGCGCGCATCCACGGGAACCGGAGCCAGAAGCAGCGGACCAAGGCGCTGAAAGGCTTCCGGGAAGGCCGGTTCCGGGTCCTGGCGGCCACGGACATCGTGGCCCGCGGCATCGACGTGGAGGCCCTGGATCACGTGGTGAACTTCGACGTGCCCAACGTGGCCGAGGACTACATCCACCGGGTGGGACGCACTGCCCGGGCGGGCGAGACGGGCGAGGCCTACACCTTCGTCTCGCCGGAGGAGGAAAGCGACGTCCGCTCCATCGAGCGGGCGGTGGGGCGCTCCCTGCCCAGGAGGAAGCTGGAGCACTTCGACTACCAGGCGCCGGAGTCGGAACGGTTCGAAATCCCGGCCGGGGAGCGAATTGCCGCCCTGAAGGCCCGGCGGAAGGAGGAGCGGGCGCGGGCCCGGGCCAAAGAGGAGAGGCGGAAGCGAGCGCGTTAGGGCTCGTTAGGACTACGCCGGAGGAGTCCTACGGATCGTCCCGGCCCCCACCCTCGGTTCCGGGCCCGTCGTCCGGGGAGGCGGGCTGGCGGGCTGCAATGTTCGCACGAAGGGTCGTGGTGGCCACCGGCTTCACCAGGAACTCGTCGAACCCGGCTTTCCGCGCCCGGCGGCGGTCGCGTTCCTGACCGTACCCGGTGAGCGCAACGAGACGGATCCCGGCCGTATCCGGCTCGCCTCGAAGTCGCCGGGCCAGGTCGTAGCCGCTCATCCCTCCGGGCAGGCCCAGGTCGCAGAGCACAACATCGGGCCGATCCGCCTGAATCCGCTCCAGCGCAGCGGATCCGTCGGACACGATCTCCACCGTGTGCCCGGCCTGCTCCAGAACGATGGCCGTGGTCTCGGCTGCGAAGGGGTTATCCTCGACGATGAGAACCTTCTTGGGAGGAATGGGTTCGTCGGCGGGGGGAACCGGCGCAGGCTCCGAAGCATCCGTCGCCGGTGTCCGGATGGGGAGGCGAAGAACGAACCGAGACCCCTCGCCGACTCCGGCACTTTCCCCCTGAACGTTGCCTCCGTGGGCTTCGGCGATGGCGCGAACGAGAGCGAGGCCCACGCCGAGCCCGGGATCGGAAAGAGGTGACTCGGCGCCCCCCCTGCGGAACGGCTCGAAGACCTCGGATAGGAGGTCGGCCCCCATCCCGATTCCCGTGTCCTCCACCACCACCTCGATCACTTCGTCGGCTTCGTGGGCGCTCACCCAGATGGAGCCCCCCGCAGGCGTGTAGCTCCGTGCGTTGTCCAGGAGGTTTCCGATGGCCTGGGCAATGCGGTGGCGGTCTCCGTAGTACGGCAGCCCGTCTGCGAACACGTCGACTCGGACTTCGAGCTCCCCCTCGTCCAGCGGTTCGTGCTGATCCTCCACCACCTCACGGACGAGAACGGCCAGGTCGAAGGGAGTCTCTTCCAGGGATAGCTGACCGCCCCGAATCCGCGAAATGTCGAGCAGGTCCTTGATCAAGCGAGTGATGTGACCGATCTGCCGGGTGGCCATGGCGAGGAGGTGCTTCCGACGATCCTCTTCCAGGCCACCTTCATCGAGGGTCGCAACGCAGTTGCGTACGGTAGCCAGCGGATTGCGAAGCTCGTGTCCGAGCATGGCGAGGAACCAGTCTTGATTTCGTGCCTCGGCGGCCTGGCGGAGCTCTCTCTCGACGCGGCTAGTGACGTCCCGGGCGATCACCAGGATCCGCTCGTCCTCTTCCTGTTCCGTGGAAAGGCCTCGACCGCTGAAATCAAAGACCCGCCGACCCTCACCGGGAACATCGACCTCTACCTCGATCCCGTCGAAGGTTTCGTGCTCCGGGAGAACCTCCGTCAGTCGGCGGATCAGGGGGTCCGCCCCCTTTCCCCAGTCCGCCAGCTCGGAAAAGGCCCGCCCCACGACATCCGCCTCCCGGCGACCGGCGATTTCGAGGAAGGCCTGGTTGCAGGATGCGACCCGGAGCTTCGCGTCCAGGACCACCAGTGGGTCGTGGACCGTTTCGATGACGCCTTCGGCATACCGTCGGGCCGCATCGAGCCGCTGCTCGCTCAACTTAATCCGTGTGACGTCGGTGAACGTCAGAACCACTCCCTCGATGGTGTCGTCCAGCGTCCGGTAGGGAGCGATCCGCAGTGTGTACCAGGCCCTCTCGTCCTCCACCACCACCTCGGACTCCAGGGGCTCCAGCGTCTCCAGCACCTGGTCGATCATCTCCCCCAGATGCCCGTCGACGAACCGGTGCGTGAGGTCGTCGATGGGACGCCCCCGGTCGGACGGACGGATGCTGAACAGGCGGGCGGCGGTGGGCGTGAAACGCTGGATATTCCGCTCCTTGTCCAGAAACACGGTGGGGATGCCCGTGCTCCGGAAGAGGTTCTGAAGGTCGGCGTGGGTTCGGTCCAGCTCTTCGACCTTCTGGTTCAGCTCGGCGTTGACCGTGTTCAGCTCCTCGTTGATGGAGAGGGCCTCCTCGGTGGACGTCTGCAACTCCTCGTTCACCGAAAGGAGCTCCTCATTCGTGGACTGAAGCTCCTCGTTTGCGCTCTCGAGCTCCTCGATGGTCGTCTGGAGTCGTGATCGGGTTTCCCGCAGCTCCTGTTCCAGGTCAGCGGTGGAGGACTCGGGCTCCTCCTCGGGGACCGACCCTTCGTCGATTTCCGGAACCACGGATTCCTGGACGATGACGAGAAGCAGACCCTTCGCAGCATCGGTCCTCGGGGCGGGACGGACCGTGAGGTCGATTGCCCGCATCCGTCCCTCGGCCACCATGCGAACACTGGGCCGTCGGGCCGGCGCGCGGCTCTGCCTCGCTTCCTGAATGGCGGAACGGAGGGGACGCTGGAGTCCAGGAAGCGCCATGTCGATGATCCGGCTACTCCCTCTCGCAGCGGAGGGCTCGAAGTAGTTCCGGGTGGGTCCGAACAGCTCCAGGACCTCGTCCTGAGGACTGATGAGCGCGGCCGCCGGACCGTACCCGTCGAGCAGCATCCGCTCCAGCGTGCGTCGAAAGTCCACCTGAGGTGCCGCCGCCGGCGCATCGGCCCGTCGGGCAAGCTTGCGGGGCGGAGGGCGGAGGGTGTTGAGACCCCGCGCCGAAGGGATGGGGAGAGGCCCGCCGATCTGGTTCCTCTGAAAGAGCCGGTGCTCCGGGTCCACCGCGTCGAAGAGCTCGGCGTGAGTCGCGAGGTTCTCGGCGGTGCCGAGGAAGAGATACCCACTGGGCTCCAACGCGTAGGCGAGAACTCGGAGGACCTTCTCCTGCGCCCGGGGCTCCAGGTAGATGAGCAGGTTCCGGCACGTAATGAGATCCTGCCGGGAGAAGGGAGGATCGAAGAGCACGTTGTGTGCCGCGAAGACGATCCGTTCGCGGACCCGCTTGTTCACCCGGTAGTGCTCGTCCTCCGGCGAGAAGTACCGTTCGAGCCGCTGGGGGGTGAGCTGCTCCGCGATCCCCGCTGGATAGAGGCCCTCCCGGGCGAAGGAGAGACCGGCCTCGTTCATGTCCGTAGCGAAGATCGTCACCTCGGGAGGATCCGCGAGGGTGGAGGCGTGCTCATCGAGGGCGATGGCCAGGGAATAGGCTTCCTCGCCGGTGGCACATCCGAGAACCCACGCGCGCACCGCCGATTCCTTTTCGGAGTTGGCGAAGAGCTGCGGGACCACTCTCTGGGAAAACTCCTCCCACGCTTCGGGATTCCGGAAGAACTCCGTGACCCCGATCATGAGGTCCCGGCTCAGCGCTTCCACCTCGGCGGCATCCCCGAACAGGGTCCCTGCGTACTCGTTCGCATCCTCCGTTCCCGCCAGGAGCATCCGGCGGCGGACCCGCCGAGTGAGGGTGCCCCGCTTGTAATCTCCGAAGTCATGGCCCGTCCGCCTACGCAGGATCTCCGCAATCCGGCCCAGGACCGGCTCGGAGATCTCCGACGCGGCGTCCGGGGAGGACCCCTCGGTTTGGCTCTGCAGCAACTCGCACACCCGTTCGGCCAGCTCGGCCGGGTCTCCCCGGTAGTCCACGATCCCTGCCCGGAGGGCGCTCAGGGGCATCCCGTCGAACTCGGCGCTGGCCGGGTCCTGGACCATGGTGACGCCGCCGCTGTCCTTCACGGCCCGGAGCCCCCGCGTTCCGTCCGACCCGGTGCCCGAGAGGAGGATGCCGATGGCCGTCGGACCCATCTCCTCGGCCAGTGAGCGGAGGAAAGTGTCGATCACCGTGCGGGTCGGCTCCCGGTCCTCTCCCTTGTGAAGGTGAAGCTTCCCGTCGTCGAGGGTGAGGGAGGCACCCGGCGGGAGAAAGAGAATGGTGTCGGTCTCCAGGGGCATCCCGTCCTCGATGGGACGGCGGGGCATCTCCGTGTCGCTCTTGAGAAGCTCAGGGGTGAGGCTGGGTTCTTTCGGAGCAAGGTGTTGGACGACGACGAAGCTCGCCCCGGTGTTCGGCGGAAGGGAGCGGAAAAAGGCCCTGAGGGGCCGCAGGCCTCCCGCCGATGCGCCGATGGCTACGACACCCTTGGGGTGGTCAGCTCGCATATGCGGGGGGTGTAGTGAGGGAGGTAGCGACGGAACCGCAGTGGACCGGTGCTCTCGCTTCCAATGTGGGCCGATGGCGGCGGAGGGGAAACCCGTGCCTACGAGCGCCCCTTCTCCGTCGCCCCGAAACCTCCCCCGTGCCCGTTCCGTAGGGGAGGTGGAAGCAGGATGGAAGACGGGCCGACTCAGGGGCAAGAGCCCCTGAACGACGAGCCCCCGGAAGGACGAAGCTGAAGGTATAGATCCAGGAGACGAACCATGACGACGATCCCTTCCAGGAGCCACCGGTTCTTCAGCACCTCCACCGAACGCCTCTCCCAGGGACAGTACCAGGACACCCGCACCGGAAAGCGGATCGAGCTGGCCCTCCCCACCCACGGCGCCGTACGCAGAAACCCCGCAGACCGCCGGGCCTGACGGGTCCGGGAGGAGGGACGAAGCTGTGGAGATCAACCGTGAGGCGCCGGTGCAGGCGTCTGCCGAGGCCGAAATCCCGGCCCCCATCGATCTGGTCTGGAGGATCCAGTCGCAGATCCCCGGGTGGACCGAGTGGAACCCTGACGTGGCCTCCGCCGAGCTCCTGGGCCCCCTCGCCCCCGGCACGATCTTCAAGTGGAAAGCCGGGGGGATGCGGATCGTCTTGGAGCTCGGAGCCGTCGACCCACCCCGGAGCATGGGTTGGACCGGGCGGGCACTGGGGATCCGCGCCGTGCACGTCTGGAGCTTCGAGGAGACCGAGTCGGGGACTCGGGTTCGGACGGAGGAGTCCTTCGAGGGCTGGATGGCCCGGCTCCTTCCCGGGACCCTTCAGCGAACCCTGGCCTCGTCGCTGGAGAAGAGCCTCGATGCGCTGGCCGCCGAGTGCCGCCGGCAGTGGCCCCCTGCAGGCGGCGCCCCTTCCGGACCCGCGCATGTAGGGGGCTGACGCGGGGGGCCCAAGGACCGTCGGCCATGCGTCCCCCCCATCCTGAGGCCGCCAGCGGCTGCCTGCTCGGCCCCCGGCACCATGTCACACCCTTCCATCCCCACCTCTCTCCCCGAAGTGGGCTTCGTCCAGAGCCTCCAATGCACGGGCGTGGAGCTCCCAGGGGGCGTCGGTCCGCCCCTTGTAGCGGGGGCTGAGGCTCCAGCCGTGGGGCGAGATGCCGCGACGTTGGTTGGCCTGCATGAGGGCAGAGGCCGGGTCCCCGCCAGCTTCCCGTGCCGGTCCGATTTCGGGCGCGACCCGGGACTCATCCCTGGGCTCAGTCCCGGACTCGACCCCGGACTCAGTCCCGGACTTGCCCCCGGACTCAGTCCCGGACTTGCCCCCGGACTC
>SKZC01000024.1 GCA_007127575.1 Gemmatimonadota bacterium | reverse complement strand
CTCCGGTGGTCCCAGAGGAGGTCCACGATCCCCAGCGTTCGGTGGTTGGAGAAGGGAGAAACCAGAAGCTGGGCCACGGGTCGCGGATCATCGGAGGCTCCGTCGGCCTGCAGGACGATGACCTCGGCCCCCTCGGCGGAATTCGCACGGACCCAGCTCTCGTAGAGCTCCTGAGTCCGGACCACGCGGAAGGTGTCGGCGGATCCCAGGGCCCATTGGTTGGCTAGAAGGGGAGTCCCGGCCCGCCAGGGCAGGCGTTCCATCTTGAGGCGGACGACGGGAAACTGCCGGCGGATGTAGGCGGGCCAACCGGGGACCAAGGGGAGGACGAACGTTCCGAAGCTGTCCAGTAGGTCGAAGCTCGCTCCCCGAAAGAGGGCCACGGCGTTCTCACCGGGGTCCGCGTAGAGGAAGTCGAAGGTCCCCTGCCGGGCTGCCAGCTCCAGTGTGTCCTGGAGGAAGCGTACGGGAGTCCAGAAATCCTGATAGACCTCCCGGACCACAAGGCCTCCCAGGAGTGCGGAGCGAAGGGTTTTGGAGCCGTCGGTGAAGGAGCGGGCCATCAGGACCGCATGGATGACCGGGGCCCCGGACGCGTCCCTTCCCACCACGCTTCCCCCTCCCATTTCCCGCACCAACGGGAGGATCCGTTCCAGTCGGCTGAAGACCTCTCCTCGTCCCTCTCCGTGGAAGAGCTCACGGATCTCCGGGACGATCTCGTGGGTGTCGGACCACTCGGCTTGAACGGCCGAGCTCTCACCCGAAGCGTTTGCCGAGCGCGCTGGGTCTTCCGTCATCCGCAATGCCCTCATTTCCGATCCTCTTCAGGAACGGTCGACTGCGTCCGTGACAAGGCGCGGTCCAGGGTCCTCCGAGAGCCCGCCACGGATCGCGTGGCACGGGAGTCGTCGAGGGATTCGGACCTCTCCGGGGGGGTTCCCTGCAAGGTCGAGGCCCGAAGAGGGCGAAAGGAGGAAACGTTCGCGTTCTCACGCCTCCATGGGAAGTGAAGCCTATCCTCGGGTCAACCCGCCACCGGGCGTTGGTGGTGAGCGACACCCGTGGCCTGTTGTCTCACCACAACACGAGGAACCACGCCTGCAACGGGGGGTCAGGAGGATGGTTCCGAGGTGATGGTTCCCGGACGCGGGGGAAGGTGCGTCTCGTGGGGGGTTAGAGCCCGGCGTCGCGTAACGCCTGGCGAAGCCGTTCCTCGGTCACCGGCTTTCGGGCCAAGGGAATAGACTGCAGCTCCTTGGGCAGGAGGTTCAGGTTGGCCACCGCCGTGAGGAAGACGAATGGAAGCTCCAGCTCCCGAAGCCGGTGGGCCACGGGGGTGACGAGCTGGCCGTTCAGGGTCACGTCCAGCACGGCGCCGTCCACCTCCTCCTGTTCCAGGAGGGTCAAGGCCGTCTCCACGGAGGGGGCCGGCCCCACCACCCGGTAGGAGAGGCGGGTGAGGAGGCTCTTGTAGATCTCCGCCACCATGAAGAAGTCCTCTACCAGGAGGATCCGCCTCTCCCCTCCACTACGCTCCGTCATCTCCGTCCTCCTCCTCCTCCCGAGCCAATGGGATCGTGATCTCGCAGACCAGACCCTCGGGCGGAAACCGGATCTCGGCGGAGCCACCGATTTCATACGGGATCCCTTCCTGAATCATCCGGGTTCCGAAGCCGGGGCGGGCCGGTGCGTCCACCGGAGGCCCCCCGGACTCGGTCCACCGAAGGTGGAGCCTGCGGCCGTCGATCATACCCCACTCCACCAGGATTCGTCCAGAACCGGTGGAGAGAGCCCCGTGGCGGACCGCGTTGGTGGCCAGCTCGTGGAGCGCCATGCTCAGCGGGGAGACCACGAACTCGGGTAGGAGGACGTCCCCCTCTCCGCGGACGACGATCCGCTCCCCCGACTCCAGCGGCCGCAGGGTGAGATGCACCAGGTCGTCCAGCCACGCCCACTGCCATCCGGCGGAGGACATGGCCTCATGAGCGACGGAAAGGGCCTGAATACGTTCCTGGAAGGTCTCGGCGAACTCCTCTGCGGAATCGGGGGCCGTGGCCAGGCTCTGGTGAAGGATTCCCTGGACGATGGCCAGAGAGTTTTTCACTCGGTGGTCCAGCTCCCGAACCAGGAGTTCTCGTTGACGGTCGGTTCGAACCTCCTCGGTGATGTCTCGGTCCGAAATGGCCAGGAGGGACTGGTCGGGGCGATGGACCGCGGTGACGCGATGGCGCACCGGGAAGACTCGTCCGTCTGCGGTCACTCGGTCCATGGTGATGGCTACCGGCTTTCGCCTCCGTGGTGCGGGATCCCGGAGGCGAGCCCGGAAGTGCGTCCTCTGCTCTTCCCAAAGCTCCTCGGGCACCACCTCCAGATAGCTCTTGCCGGCCATCTCATCCGCCGCTCGTCCGTAAACGATTTCGGCCCCCAGATTCCAGTTGGTGACGGCCCCATCCTCGTCCACCACGATGAATGGATCGGGGAACCGCTGGATGGAGTCCGCCATCCGGCTGGCTGCGGCCTGAAGCTCGCGGAGCCCGGTCACGTCGTGAACACCCAGGATCACGCCCTGCACCTTATCCTCGGGGTCCAGGTGGCGCGTGGCTCGAAGCGCCCAGGAGGAGCCGTTGGGCCCCTCCGCCTCCTCCTCCAACTCCACCCCCTCCTCCAGAGTCCTCCGGAGTCGGACCGCCAGTTCCTCCCCGGAGAGAGAAAGGCGGGTGTCTACCGCCGAGAACGGCGCACCGACATCCAGGGTGGACCACTCGAAGACGTTGTAAGCGGTAGATGTGAAGTGGCGGATCCGGAGGGTCTCGTCCAGAACGACCGTAGCGATGGTCATCCTCTGGACAGGGTCTCCGCTCGAAAGATCCGGGGGGGCGAGGTGGGCCCGCCCTGCCGGGTCCAACACCCCGGGCGTTTCGAGATGTCCGGCCGTCGACGGATCCGAAACCAGCGGGTGGGAAGGATCGGAGCTCTCCTCGTCGGGCCCAGGAGGTGAGGAGGTCGATCCGGGAGTTGCCCCCGCCCCCGTCTCATCCTCGAAGGTCACCAGGAAGGTGCCACCGCTCACCCCGTCGGCAGGGGTGAGTCGCCGGATGGAGACGTGAAGCTCGGACCCGTAGGCGTCTTCCGGGAAGCGAAGGGGTCGGGCGCGGACGGGGCCCTCGACCCATTTCCGATTCGTCCGGGCGTTGGCCAGGAGTCGCCTGAGCGTGCCGGCCAGAGCCGAGGACCGGGCCATCCTCACCACGTCCAGGTCCGGAGCCCCCAGCGGCGGAGTCAGGTAGCGACGCGTCTCTCCCATGAAGTAGAGGACCTGGCCCTCGGCGTTCACCAAAACCGCCGGGGGTGCGTACTCTGCCAGCAACGTCTTTTCCGCCGCCAGCGCCTCGTAGGATCTTCTCTGGAGGCCTGTGGCCGGTGAGGGGGGGGTGCGACGGCGATGGGG
>SKZC01000297.1 GCA_007127575.1 Gemmatimonadota bacterium | reverse complement strand
TTCGATGAAGAGGGCCGCGTGGTCTCGTTGGATGGCGCCCTCCACCTCCCGCTCCACCGGCACCTGGAAACCCACCACCACCCGCTCCTGGCCCTCAGTGCCTCGGGTCCGGTCCACTGCGTGACGTTCCAGGAGGCGGAGGAGCGCCCAGTTCCCTCCGAAGTGGAAGGTGATGCGCGGACCATCCACCTCCACCCCCTCGATCCCGTCGGGAGCCACCGGGCGGTAGGGAGACTCGCTGGCCCACCGGAAGCTCACCTGTACGTCTCTACCTGGCGTCCACTCCCCTGTGGGCTCGGCGGGAGGGCCTCCGTAGAGCACGAGCCGTCCGTTGGAGGAGATCCCCCACTCCGCCACCTGATCCGCACCCCGCTCCCGCTGGGGAAGGACCCGAAACTCCACCCGGTATCCCACCCCGGAGGCCGCGCCTACCTCGGGGAAGGGGGGCTCCAGGAAGCGTCGCAGTGAGGCCACGTCCTGGAGGAAGGCGGCGGCACCCGGGCCTCCGGGCAAGGCCTCCAGCTCCGAGAAGCTCTCCTCTCCGAAGGGGCGGACCTCCTGGTCCCATAGCTGGAGGAAGGCCTCCATCTCCGCCATGCTCACATCCGCAGCGGCGGGAGACGGGGGAGTGAAGGGGACGCGATCCGAGAGGTCTCGAAAGAGCCCGTCCACTCGGCGGTAGCCCTGAGCCACGGAGCTCCGGACCACCCCCCGGCAGCGGTCCACCAGGTCGGCCCGGAGGGTGTTCAGGGCCTCCGAGAAGAGGTCCGCGCCGGGAGAGGCGGGGCCGGAGAGGTTCAGAATGGGAGCGCATCGGGCCCCCCCCGAGGTGAGCATGGACTCCTGGACGAAGATCTCCAGGCGGCTCAGGGCGCCGGAGGGGTCCTGAGCATCGTAATCGTCCAGGGCCCGGGCGGTGGACCTCCACCTCTGGACGATGCGCTGAACGTCGCCACCCAAGGCCCCGTCCGCGTCCCGAAGGATTCGAGCCAGGGGCTCGAGTTCCAGATATCCCAGAATCGGCTCCACGAACTCCTGGATCCGCCGGCCCACCTGCTCTCTTTGCAGATCCAGGTAGTCGGCGACCTCCTCCTCGTTCCTCGCGCCGAAGACGTGAAGGGCCGCGGGCTCCGGACCGGACCAGTCCTCCAGCCGGGTGGACGGATATCCGTAGGGCCGGCTCTGGAGGATGAGCTCTTCGGCCAATTCCAGGAGGTCCACGACTTCCAGGACCATCACGGAAGCCACGGGGTCGGCCGCCCCCGACCCGGCCTCGCCTTCCAGCTCCAGGAGGAGAACGAGCCGTTCCGCTGCCTGGCCAAAGCTCTCCAGTCGGCGGCGGAGCCGGTCCTCCAGGCCTCGTGGTCCCGCCGGGACCACGGCCACCTCGTACGTCATCGCCTGGGTCACCGCTTCTTGAGCCCTCTGAAAGAGGGCCTGGGCCGCGGCGCGTCTCGCCGGCTGCTGAAGAGGAGCGGGAAACTCCGGGAGGGACGCATCCACGAAGGACGTGTACCGCTCAGCGTAGGAGACCACTTCGTCCAGGGGCGGGAGGCTCCAGGAGGGGAGGGTGCCCGGAGGTGGGGGCCCCGGGGATGAAGCATCCGGAAGGGGCTGAAAGAAGGGCTGATCCAGGAGGTTCGCGATGGCCCCCTCCAGCTCCACCATCTCGGGAGCCAAGGTCACGGGGGCCGTGTCCCCCTCCTGGACCTCCAAAATCGTACCCCCGGCCTGGCTCTGGTATTCGGGGAGGCGCTGGGCCAACTCCTCCATCTTCACGGACCGAACCTCCCGGAAGATGCGCTGGTAGTCCCGAGCGAAGGTGGACCCGGAGAGGACCTCTCCGTCCGGGATGGATTCCAGAAGTCCATCCAGTGGGGGGCCGAGATCCACGTCGGGGCGGAACCAGAAGCCGGCGGCGCCCTCCAGGGCACCGCGCACGAGCCGGATCCAGCTCAGAAGCTGCCTGAACTCGTCAGCCACCACCGCCGCGTCCCCTTCCCGGCGGAGGATTCCCACCGATGCGCTGAGCTCGTCCACCTCCCGGAAGAGGGAGGAGTAGGTCTCCTCCGTGAGAAGCCTCGCCCTCCGGAGCGCGTTCTCGTGAAGGTTCGGAAGGTCAGCCGCCGAGATCAGCGGCCCGGTCATGGTCCGTGCGGCCTGGCGGTAGAACTCCAGCTGACCCCGTCCCTGCGGCTCGAGGAAGAAGGGCACCTCCCCCTCTTCGCCTTGGAGCAGGTAGCCCACCACGACCTCGAAGGCCTCCAGATCCACGGTCTGGGGAGATGCGAGTCGGTTGTAGCCCTCCACATACACGACGAGCTCGGCCAGGTCCGATAGAAACGGCGCCAGTCCGGCCAACTCCGCCATCTCCGTGGAGGTGGCGGGAAGGGGGACGGACTCCTCGTCAGCGGCCGTGAGGCGCGACGCCCCGTCCAGGATATCTTCACGGATCACGGGGAGGAAAAGCTCCTGGAACCCAACCGCCAACGCGCTGGAAATGTCCCGGTGGAGGGTGTTGAACCAGGACGCCGGCACCAAGGGGGACCAGACCCGGTTGAACTCCACCTGGCCCATTTCCGTGAGGAAGCGACGGAACTCGTCTTCCGGGAGCTCCCTGGGATCCCCGGAGCCGGCCCGGAGGGACTGCAGGGCCTCGCCCTCCGCTTCCAACACGGCGGAAACCCGCTCCGCGTCCGCGCTGAGTCGGCTGTGGCCCCACCCCAATCCCACCGTGGCCAGAATCAGGGTGGCGAGAAGAGTCCCCTGGGCGGCGCGCACTCGCCGGTCCCGGGGGATGAGCTTGCGGCGCGGTGGCCGGGCAAGACCCCACTCCGAAAAAACCTTTCGGTCCAGTAGCTCTGCCACGAAGGCGATCTGAGGGCCCACCGGGTCCCCGTCCGGGGGAGGACCGGGGTCCCCGGACAGAAAGATTCCCCGGAACGCGAACGCATCATGGTACGCACTCTCCCGGAACGCCTCGGAGAGCACGACCCGGAGGGGTTCCCGGAGCTCGTCCAGGTCGTCGGCGAAGAGGAAGACGCCGTCGGGATCCCGGGGAGACCTCCGGACGAGGAGCTCCGTGCTGGCCCGCGATATCCTTCGGTCCATGGAGTCGAAAGCCTCGTCCACCCACCGGCTCTGGAATGGATGGTGTCCGGGCTCTTCGTTAGACCAACCCAGGATCCGGTAGCGCTCCTCCTCGCCGAGCTCGTTCACGAAGCTTCGGAACCCGGGGATCCGGTCTCCCTTCGTTAGCAGGATGTAAACGGGGAGGCGCGTTCCCAGCGCCTGCTGGACCTCCCGGAGTCGGTGGAAGAGGACCCGTCCGGCGGCCACGAGCTCTTCCCTCCCACGCCGCCCCGACTCCAGTAGATCGGGAACCGGAAGGGTCAGGACGATGCCGTCCAGGGGTCGGGCCGGTCGGTGGCGCTCCAGGAGTCCAAGGAGCGTACGCCAGCTTCGGCGGCTTTCGCGGGGGTCACCGTCGGTCCGGAGGTGGCTTCCCGACACATCCAGCGCGACGCCGCGGTCAAAAAAGCTCCAGCGGCACCCCGCTTCGGAAGCCTCCTCCTCAGCCGCCTGGCTCCGGAAGGTCTGGGGCAGACCGGATCCCTCCAGCGCCCGAGTCTTCCCGCTCCCCTCCGGACCCAGGAAGAGGAACCAGGGGGCTCGGTACACTGCGTCGGGATCCCTTCGGTGGTGCCGGATGGCCGCCACGGCCTCCCGGAAGGAACGCCGGAGGGCCGTGTCCACGGCCTTGGGGCTGGGAAGGGCGCCGTCTTCCCCTTCGCCCGCTCCTGTGTCCTGAGACTCCTCTCCCTCGTCCGAGGATCCCGCATCCACCCGGGAGCCCCGCCGGACCAGGAAAAAGACGAGGAACCCCACCACGAGGAACGTCAGGAGCACCGTCCCCAGGAGGACCAGGGTGGGGGACCCGAGCCAGGCCAGAACCGCCGTCACGTCCCTCCCTCTCCCATCGAGCCGTCGGAAACCAAGGTCCCCGCCCTGACCTCCTCGGTCAGCTCCCTTACCGGGTCGGCCACGTGTCGCCAGACCAAGGCGGACGCCACCACATACAGGACGAGGGCCGCCACGACGGCGCCGGCCCACCACTGGGTACGCGGGAGTCGGAGATCGGGACGGCCGGCTCGGATATGCGCGTAGGGTTGTTCGAAAAGGGGATCCGTGGACTCGTCGGCAGGCGGGGACGGCATGATGAAGGCCAGGAGCCGGTCCTTGAGATCCGTCAACGGCTGCGTGTCCGCAGCGCCCCGGTACCGGCCCTGAAAGCCCAAGGTCAGGGCCATGAGGTACACGGCGGCCAGGTCCCGGTCCCCGTCCTCACCCCGGGTCAGCAGACCTTCCGCCCGGACGAAGAGCTGCTCGCCGGCGGTGTGCGTCTGGAAGAGCTCCGCCTCCAGGAGGCCTTCGAGCCACGCCTCCTTCCCCACCCAGGGGAGGGTCAGGAAAATTTCATCCACCAGGGCGGCCATGACGTATGCCGCTTCCTGAAACCTCTCCCCTTCCTTCGTTCCCCCCCGACGGGTGGCGGTCTCCCCCAACTCTCGGATCTTCCGCCGGAGGGCCCCCCGGATCTCCCGGGCCACCGGGCCGGCCCGTTCTTCCGGATCCATGCCTTCGGTGGAAGGAGAGAGGGACCATGGGTCCTCCTCCGCCCGTTCCTTCAAGTGAGCCAGGAGGGCGAAGAACTCCTTAAAATCCCGAACCAGAGGCGAAGTCGGCCACGCGTCCTCCCGTCCCCCCGGGGGGGAAGGGGAGAGGTGGTCCCACCGCAACCTGGTGGCCCGGCTCATGTGATCCTATCCACTGATCGTCCAGGAAAGCTCACGGCTTGACGTACAGGATGAGCTCCGCGGGCCGGGTAACCCCTCTCCGCTCCCCCGGATGCAAAACCTGAAGGGGCTCTCCTGCCACCACCACGTCGGGATCCAACCCGACCTGGAAGAGAACCACCCCGGGCCGGGGGACCAGCCCCAGCTCCGGATCTCCGGCCACGGGCTCCCTGGTCGCCCCACGGATCCGCCTCTCCAGAAGTGTCTTGACCCGGGAGGCGGACCCCACGACGGCCTCGTCGAACCAGCTTCGCGCCCCATCCTCGTCCAGGGCGTCCCCCCCCCGGACCCCTACGACCACCGTCTGTCGTTCCGGGAGCTCCGGAAACTCCACCTGGAAGCCCTGGGCCGTCCGCTGGAAGGGAAGGGCCCGGTGCTGAAGTTGGACCGAGTCCACCATCCGTCGGACGAAGGAAAGGACCGGCGCGAAGGTGGCCCTGAGATCGTCGTGGTCGTAAGGGGGAAAAAGCGGGGGGACGGTCCCTTGTACCAGACCCGAAGCCATGCCGGCATAGACGCAGAGTGCTTGATGGAGCTGAACGGGGTGGAGGTGGCGCGACTGCAGCACCGCCTCCACCGCAGGAAGCCCGGCCACAAGGATCTCCAACGCCCGCTGGTGTCGGCGCACATCCGAGGGGCTCACCGAGCTTTCCGGCGCACCGCGGATGAGCTGGGCGAGGAAGGCCGCCCGTTCCCGAGCGCTCTTTACCACCGTGCCCACCTCGGTGCGGAGGTCTCTCCGGGCTCCCAGGGTCAGGTGCGGCGGCACGAAGTCCGTGGCACCGAAGCTCTCTTCCCCCACCACCACCCGGGCCAACGGGAAGCTGGTGTACTTCTCGGGGGGCGTGTCCCCCACCAGGAGGCGTGGCCGGGGACGCAGCCTGGGAATCATCACCGCTTCCCCGGGCGCGGTGGGATCCGGCACCGGCGCGGCGTCCGCGGGTCCATACCGGGCCAGCTCACCGGCCACGGCCTCCCTGGGGTCCCGTCGCACGGGCACGGCGAGGTGGACCGTGAGGGTGGTCTCCGCCACCCCGGCGACGTGCTCCGTGAGGTCCACTTCCAGAGCGTCCTCCCCTTCATCCACCAGGAGACCGTCCGGCATCACCGCCTCCAGCTCCGTCACCCGGAAGGTGCCGTTGGCCAGTAGCACCGGGTCCACCTCCAGGCGCTGCACTCCCCAGTAGTGCGGCACACCGTGGGCGAGATGGTAGTGGAGCAAGCCGGCCACACGCCGGTCCGACTCCTGGAAGTGCTGGGGGGCCAGGAGCATCCCCTCGTGCCATTGGACCGCCTCGGGTACGGCCCGTCCGTCCGGAAACCTCCCGCTCACCCGTCTCCTCCTTCCGGTGCGGGCCCAGCCGACGCGTCTGCGCCCGGAAGGACCTCGAACTCATCTCGTTGCAGCAGCAGGGTAAAGGCGGAGAGGTGGTCCACGCGAGCGCGGTGCTCTCCGGGGGAGCGGTAGTGCGCGAAAACGATGAGCGCCCGACCGCTCCGGTCATCGAAGGGAAGGGGACGGGCGGAGACCACCTGGCCCGGTACATATTCTTTCCGTTCGGTGAGCACTCCTCCGGGGTTGTCCCGGAGAAACTGGGCCCGCCCTTCCCGCCATTCCCCGGCCGTATACCCTTGCACCACCTCCACCAACTCCGGGTCCCGAACCAGGATGAACTCCACGGGAACCGGGCTCGACTGGTTCGCGTCCCCGACCACCCGCACGGAGAACCGCTCCGTCTGGATGGCATCACCTCCCCCGATGAAGGGGGTCGCGCAACCCGAAAGGCCCAGCAGGAGCACAACCGCCATCCACTGCTGGACCCCCGAGGCATGGCGAGCCCATCGGGCCTCAGCGATCATCCCCTCCGCCCAGAGCCACCACGATGGCCCTCATCTCCTCCCGGGTCTCGAAGGCCTCGGCGGCGGCCAGGGCGTCCCGGGCCTCCCCGAAGGAAGGGATGGTGACCAGGACGAAGTCCTCGCCGGTGGAGCGGACGTCATGTGAGATGCGCGCATCGTAGCCCCGTTCCTGAAGCCGCTGGGCCAGCGCCCGGGCGTTCTCCGCTCGGGCGAAGGCTCCCACCTGCAAGGCGAAGCGGGGGGTGCTCCAGCCCTCCGGTGGATCCTGCGGAGCTCCTGTCGCCGGGCCTCTGCGTGACCGATGCCACACCCCGGCCAGCGCCTCGGTAGCCGGGGAAGCCGACGGGATCGCCACCCCCGTCTCGACGCCGCGGTGCGGGCCGGCCACGTCCCTCCCGTCCCAACGGCCCCGCGCCTCCACCGGTGGGGCCACGGCCAGCGAGGCGTCCTCCTCCATCGTGCCCGGCTCCCCGTTCTCCGCTTCCTGTTCGGCCGCGCCCGCCCCGTCGCCATCACCCGCCAGCTCGAAGCCCACCACGGCCCCGGAGGTGAATACGAGGAAGGCCACGAGCGCCGCTCCCACGCCCAGGACGCCCAGGTCCCATCGGCTGAGAATGAATCGGTACATGGTCGGTCTCCCTGAAGGATGACGGCTGGAAGCCGCCCGCTACGGCGTAGTGACGGTGAACTGCCCCGCCATGTTGATCTGGATCACCCCCGCCCAGGCACACATGAGGGTGGAGGTATCGTTCAGGGCCGGCTGTCCACCCACAAGGACGGTGGGGGCCCCCACGATCCAGGGGCCCGTGGGCACCGGCACGCAGGGCTGCGGGGTGAACACGCCTCCGGCCGACGACGTGGCGGCGATGACCTGGGGGTTGGACGGCGAGTTGCACATCCCGAAGGAGGGCACGTTCATCATGGGAGCACCATCGGAAATGGTCCCCTGGGGAGCTCCTCCGCTGAGCACCTGGCTCGTGGGAAGGACCGAAAGGGAGCAGGGCGCCGAGCCCATGCTGCACTGAATGAGCGCCCCCCCGCACGTCGCTTGGGCCATCAGTTCCTCCTCCGTTCGGATCCGTCTTCACCCCGGAGTCGGCCCAGCAGACCGGCCTCGCGGTCCGCCGACTCCACGAACCGGCGTCGAATCGGCGCGTCCTCCGGGCTCCGCCCGGGATCCGGTGCCGGCGGCGGAGCCGGCTCTCCCCCGCGGAAGAGGATCCGGGACTCCTCCGTACCGTCCGGTGCGTACGTCATCACCTCCCCCTCCACCTCGTCATCCACGAAGGGTGTCTCCTGGCGGATGGAGCCATCGGGATAGAACTCCCGGGCCACTCCGTGCCGCAGTCCCTCTCGGTAGAGCTCCTCCTTTACCACCGCGCCTCCAGGGGCGTAGTACGTGGAGGTGCCGTGGAGGCGGTCCCGGGAGAACTGCTGCACCGCGACGAGCTCCCCGCTCTCTCCGAAGCTCCTGGCCTCTCCCTCCCGTTCTCCCTCCTGAAAGCGACCGCTCCATTCCAGCCGCCCGTTTCGGTACACGCGCATCTCCCCGTGAAACCGGCCCTCCACATAGTCCACCTCCTGGAGGAGCGTCCCCTCTTCGTCGTAGAGGCGGACCGTCCCGTGGAGGGCCCCCTCCTGGAAGGGCGAGCGGGCCACCACCGCCCCGTCCTCCGAGTAACCGATCACCTCTCCGTGAAGCTTCCCCTCCACCAGCGTCGCCTCCTCACGCACGGCACCCGAATCGTAGCGGTCCACCACCCGCCGTACCTCCGGGCCGGCCCCCTCCTCTTGAGACATCACCCTCAGTTGAGCTTGACCAGGTTGCCCTGGACCTGGACGATGCCGTCGGAGGTGACGTCGTGGGACGCCCCGCCCTTGCTCTCCATCTTCACGTCCGCCTCGTTGGTCATGGTCGTCCCCGCCGAGTTGGTGAGGGATGTCCCCGCCTGGTTGGACAGGGAAGTGCCCGCCTCGTTGGAGAGGCTCCCGGAAGCCTGCACGGAAATGGACCCCCCGGATTCGATGGTCACGTCCCCGGAGGCCGATATGGTGATGGACCCGGAGACGTTGAGAGTGAAGTCGCCCTCCACGTCGTGAGTGAAGTTGGAGGAGTTCCCGTGCGTCTCATCGCCCTCCACCTGGACGGCGCGCTCCCCCTCCACCGAGTGTATCTCGTCACCTTTCGACACCGCAACCGTCCGGTTCCCTTCTTCCACCGTGAGCTCTTCGTTCCCCTCCAACACGGTGGTGCTCCGGGACCCGGTGATGGAGGTGGTCCGGTCGCCCCCCACCTCCTCCGTGTGATCGTTCTCCACTACCTCGTTCATGTCCTGCTGGGCGTGGAGGTAGATCTCCTCCTCCCCGTCCTTGTCCTCGAAGCGGAGCTCGTTGAAGCCTCCGGTATCATTGGTAGACTGGCTCCGGATGGTGGACTTCGTTTGCTCGTCGGGTAGGGGGTAGGGGGGGGATTGCTCGGCGTTGTAGACGCCTCCGGTGACCAGGGGCCGGTCCGGATCCCCGGAGAGGAAGGTCACCACCACCTCCTGTCCCACCCGGGGGAGGAAGAAGTGTCCCCACCCCTGTCCGGCCCAGCCCTGGGAGACCCGGACCCAGCACGAGCTGTCCTCGTCCGAGTTCCCTCGCCGGTCCCAATGGAACTGGACCTTGATCCGGCCGTACTCGTCCGTCCAGATCTCCTCGCCTTCCTTTCCCACCACCCGAGCCGTCTGGACCCCGGGAATGGTGGGTCGCGGAGTGCGCAGTCCGGGCCGGAAGGGCACCTCCGTGGGTAGCGCCTCGAAGGTGTTGTGGTACTCCTCCTGGGTGACCACGAAGCGAAGGGAGCGTACCACGTACTCCCGGTTCAGCTCCCCCCGGATGTGCTGGGAAAGCTCGAAGGTATGGCCGGCCACCATGGAGCGGCAGCGGCTCTCCCCCGAGAGGCGCTTCCCTTCGGCGACCTCCGCCTCCAGACGCAGGTCCGCCCGGGCCTCTCCATCGTCCACGGTGGTGTGCCCCTCCGGATAACGGAACCGGCCGAAGCGGGCGTCGTCCCCCTCCGCCGTGGCGAGAAGGTCGGTGGAAGGAGCCTGGAAATCAAAGTCGGACACGGAGTAAGCCTGGGGCGTGACCTCCTCCTCGTAGGAACAATCCTGCAGGATGTCCACGGCCTGGCCTGCGGAGGTGCTGTACCCGAAGCGAAGGTCCCTCCAACCTGGCCCGTCGGGATAGGCGTCGGGGTCGTCCCCCACCACCAGGATGTGGGCATCCGCCGTGTGCTCGAAGAGGAAGAAAAGGCCCTCCTCCTCCATGAGGCGCGAGACGAAGTCGAAGGCCGTCTCCTCATACTGGACGCAGTACTCCCTCCGGTCGTAGCTGGCGTCTAGATCGAAGCGGAAGTCGGAGAACCCGTGGTCGGAAAAGACGGTTTCCAGGATCTCGGGAACCGTGAGCTCCTGGAAGATGCGGGAGTCGGTGGAGAGGGTGAGGAGCCAGATCCACGGGCGGAGCTCCGCACGGTAGCGGGTCACGGCAGGATCCGCCGGTTCCTGGACGAAACGGGTCACGATGCCGTGCAGGAGCCGGTCCTCCGTTCCGGGCACGGCGATGCTCACGGAAGCGGGCTCCCCCAGGAGACTCCCGAAGTCCACGTCCGGGTCGTCGGACTCCAGCTCCACGGCGAAGTGGAAAGGCCGCGAAAGACCCTCCTCGCCCACGACCCGGAGGACCCGGAAGGCGTCATCGCCCAGGGCGGCCCCGGCCACCACCGGCAGGTTTTCTTGAGAGATGGGGTCGGGCATGGTGACTCTCCGAGTCGAGCAGGAGTTGACGTGACGGTGGGTCGGCAGTTCAGGTCGGGGCCGGCCCCCCTCGAATGCGGTATTCGAACAGGCTGTCGGGCCCCACATCCACGTGGGCCGCCTCCACCTGATGTCCCTGAGCCATCTCGTCCAGAACCCGCACGGAGAGCTCGGGAAGCATGGTCTGGGTGATGATGTGGTCCACGTTCCGGGCCCCGCTGTCCACCTCCGTGCAGCGTGCGGCGATGAGGCTGAGCACCTCCTCGCCGTACGTCAGCTCCGCACCGTGCTGCTCCCAGAACCTGCGCTGGATGAGGGAGAGCTTGAGACCGGCGATTTCCTCGATGTCGCCGTCCCGGAGGGGATAGTAGGGGACCACGGTGAGCCGGCCCAGAAAGGCGGGCGAGAAGCGGCGGAGCAGGTGGGGCCGGATCCGGGTCAGAAGGGAGCCGGCGTCGGGCCTCCCCCCGTCCTCACATTCCTCCAGGATGGCCTGGGATCCCAGATTCGAGGTGAGGAGGATGATGGTGTTCTTGAAGTCGATGAGCTGTCCGTCCCCGTCCTCCATGGCCCCCTTGTCGAAGACCTGGTAGAAGACCTCCAGAACGTCGGGGTGGGCCTTCTCCACTTCGTCCAGGAGCACCACCGAGTACGGACGGCGACGTACGGCCTCGGTGAGCACTCCCCCCTTGCCGTGGCCCACGTAGCCCGGAGGAGCCCCCTTCAGGGAGGAGACGGTGTGGGGCTCCTGATACTCGGACATGTTCACCGTGATCATGTTCTGCTCGCCTCCGAAGAGGCATTCGGCCAGCGCCACGGCGGTCTCCGTCTTTCCCACACCCGAGGACCCCACCAGAAGGAAGACTCCGGTGGGACGGGAGGGGTCCTGGAGACCTGCGCTGGAGGTTCCGATGCGCCGGCAGATCACGTCCAGAGCCTGCGGCTGCCCGATGATCCGGGTCTGCAGTCGCCGCTCCAGCTTGAGGACGGTCCGGATTTCGTCCCGGACCATCTTACCGGCGGGGATCCCCGTCCAGTCGGCGATGACCGAGGCCACCACCTGGGCATCCACCTCCAACGGGACCAGGGGCTCCTCCCCCTGGAGGTGGGCCAACTCCGCCTCCAGTCCCTGGAGCTGCCTTCGGATCTCCGGGATGTCCCGGGGTCCGAGCCCCTTTTCCCGGGCCTCCTCCGACGCTGCGTGGAGCTTTCCGATCCGCTCCACCACCTCCCGCTCCGACCTCCACTCCTCCTCCACTCCCTCCAGCGCCTCGCGGGCCGATTCCAGCTCCCTCCGGAGGCGAGCGGCCCTGTCTCCGTGCTCGGCGCCGGTCATCTCCTCGCGCTCCAGGATATCCAGCTCCAGGGTGAGCCGGTCCACGCGACGTCGGAGCGCCTCCACCCGGTGGGGAACGGCGGTGTGTCCCATGGCCACCCGGGCGGCGGCGGTGTCCAGGAGGCTCACCGCCTTGTCCGGGAGGCGGCGTCCGGAGATGTAGCGGTGAGACAGGCTGACCGCCTCCTCCACCGCCTCATCCAGGATCCGGACCCCGTGATGCCCCTCCAGATGTGCGGCCACGCCCCGGAGCATATCCATGGCGGCTTCCGGCGTGGGCTCCTCCACCTTCACCACCTGGAACCGCCGCGCCAACGCCGGATCCTTCTCCACGTACTTCTTGTACTCGGACCACGTGGTAGCGGCGATGGTCTGGAGCTCGCCTCTGGCCAACACCGGCTTGAGGAGGTTCGCGGCGTCGCCTTTTCCCTCGGAGCCCCCGGCTCCGATGATGGTGTGGGCCTCGTCGATGAAAAGGATGAGGGGCTTGGGAGAGGCCTTTACCTCTTCGATGACCGACTTGAGGCGGCGCTCGAACTCCCCCTTGACCCCGGCCCCCGCTTGAAGGAGACCCAGGTCCAGGATGTGCACCGACGCGTCCTGGAGGGGTGCCGGAACTTCCCCGGCGGCGATACGCAGGGCGAACCCTTCCACCACGGCGGTCTTTCCCACTCCCGCATCGCCGGTGAGGATGGGATTGTTCTGTCGCCGACGCATGAGGATGTCGATAATCTGCCGGATCTCATCGTCCCGGGCCCGGACGGGATCGATGCGCCCCTCC
>SKZC01000147.1 GCA_007127575.1 Gemmatimonadota bacterium | reverse complement strand
TCTTCCCTGACGGCCACAGCATCCTCATGCTGGCTGAAGGGCGGCTCCTGAACCTGGGGTGCGCCACAGGACATCCCAGCTTCGTCATGTCGGCTTCGTTCACGAACCAGGTGATGGCACAGATCGAGCTCCACAACCACAACGAGCGCTACGATCTGGGGGTCTACACCCTGCCCAAGCACCTGGACGAGAAGGTGGCCCGGCTCCACCTGGACCAGTTGGGCGTCCGGCTCACCGAGCTGAGCCCGGAGCAGGCCGAGTACATCGGTGTCCCCCAGGAGGGGCCGTACAAGCCGGAGCACTACCGGTACTAGTACCTCATTGCGGGAGTGAGGCCAGACCTCTGGCCGAGTTTCCGCAGTAAGCCCATCGACCCCCGTTCCGGTGTCCAGCCGGGACGGGGGTCGACGTGGTTTCGGAAGCGGTGCGGAGAGCTGGAGGGGCGCCCTCCTTCGTCGGATCAGCTCACGGTGAGGGCCACCAGGAGGCTTCGGCTCTCGTTGCTGGCGTGGGGTGCACTCACTTCCACGAGCCACGCATACGTCCCCCCAGCGAGCCCGTCGGGATCCACGGAGATGGTGAGCTCCCCATCCGCCTGGTCCACGGTGCAGTCCACCCGGGGATCCTCCGGGGAACACGAAAGCCCACCCAGGTCCGACAACTCACCGGCGCCGGTGTTGGAGGCGGTGACCACCGACGCGCTGGGATCCGCTGTGGAATCGCCCTCGTCCGCCGTGAAGTCCAGTCGAGTTGCATCCAGGCTGAGAACCGGCTGCTGGATCGTGAAGGACACCGTGACCACCTGTGGGGAGTTCACCGCCTCGGCCGCCGTCACCGGCACGTCCACCGAGGCAGGGCTGGACGTGAGTCCCGTGGGGTCGGCGCTTAGCTCGGCGGCGACGGAAGCGGGGAAGATGTGGTCGCCCCGGTCGAGACCCGTGGGATCCACGCTCACGAGGAGGCGCCCCTCGTCCCCGTCCTGCGTGCAGGTGACTGGAGCGTCATCGGGAGGGGAGCAGGTAATCCCCCCAGGTTCTCCAGCTCCTCGACCCCATCGTTTCGAAGCCCGATGGTGTCCTGAGGAGGCCTCGATGGACTCCGGCGAGTTGATGGCGTGATCGGCACTGACGGGGACGCTGACCGGAGCCGGGCTCTCGGTGAGCCCTGTGGGATCCGTGGTGAGGACCACGGACGTGTCTGTGGCGCTGCACGTGAGCCAGTCCGCCGGATCGCTGGGACAGCCGATCTCTCCCAAGATGCCGCCCCCGATGTTCACCACGGTGACCTCTTCCTGGATCACGTCATCCTCGCCTCGAATTACATCCATGGATACGGGGGAGGTGGACAACTCCATTCGAGCCGCAGCGGCCACGTTCACGGTCACCGAGATGGAAGGGGAAACCGGACTGTGCTCCCCCTCCACCAGCAGGTGAAAGACGTGTGTTCCGGCTCCCAGGTCAGTCAGGGCGCCCGCACCGGTGTTCGTGACCTGGATTTCGGCTGCAGCCGGGACCGTCTCGCCTTCCCCCTCTTCGATGCTGAACGCGATGCTGCCCGGATCGCCGACGTTTCCGCAGAGAGGTCGATCCGGATCTCAGGACCCCGTCGGTCGCCCCCGGTGCAGCACTCTGACTCGGTCTTGCGAAGGACTCCCCTATGATCGGGACTCTCCCCCGCAGTTTCGCCGTATTCCTCCTCGCCCTCCTGATCCCCGTAGGGGTGTTGAGCCAGGAGTCTTTGCGCCCCTTCGCCTCCGGAGGGATGGCCATCGGGACCTCCGCGACCCACGCCCGCATCCCGGTCCACGGAGGGTTCGGAGAGGAGTCCCAGGTCACCGGCATTACCGGAGAGGCCGGCTTCCTCGCCGTCCACTGGGAGTTCTTCGAGCTCACGCCCTTCATCAAGGGAGGCGGGGGCCTGAAGGTCCAGCGCTACGGACCCGGCCGGCTGCACCACGACCTGCCGACCCATCTGGGAGGAGCGGTGACGGTGAGCGGTGGGGTGCAAGCTTCCTTCGGTCCCACCGCCGGCTTTCTGGGCTCCCGCTTCCTAGGGGGACAGGACTCGGGGTACGTGGGCTTGGAAGGAGGGCTGGCCGTTCCCCCGGACTACCACTGAGCCCTTCGTTCTACCCCCTCTGACTCCTCCGGCAGAGGGCGATGACCCGCCATAGGACGCTCCGGACCCCTTCGGGGTCGATTCCCGCAGCACGAGCCTGGGCCGTCCCTCTCCTCACCACCGCCGCTTCCTGTCGCGGATCCAAGAGTGCGAGGCGGGCACCCTCCTTGGCGACTCCGGCCCGACGTGCCAGGCGGCATCGACGGGCCAGGAGCTCCACCAGGCTCCGGTCCACCTCCTCGATCTCCCTCCTGACCTCCGAAAGCTCGATGGGGAGGGACTCGCTCTTCCTGGCGCTGGTGCCGGCGTAAGACGGAGTGGATGGGGCCGTCGCGGTTTCATGCATCGTTCGCTCCTCGTTGGTACCGGGGGGTCGGCCCCGGGGGACCGCACAAAAAAAAGGCCCGTGGAATCGTCCACGGGCCATCTGCTTCCGGAGGTCGGCGCGAGCTACCGGCGCGTACACCTCCTTCGGCGGCCCGCGGTCCGGGTCGCGAAGAAGAAGGGATAGCCGAAAAATCGCCGTTCCGGTGTCATATGGAAGGCTTACCGCATCCAGGCGTGGATGTCAATGGCTACTGTCCCGCCTTCACCCCTCGGGGCGACCTGCCCAGAAACATCTGGTAGGCCGGGTTGTCCGGCACCAACCTGTACCGATACCCCAGGGTGTCCAGAAACCCTTGGAACTCTTCGTCCTCGGACTCGGGGACCTCGAAGCCGGCCAGCACCCGACCGAAGTCGGCCCCATGGTTCCTGTAGTGGAAGAGGGAGATGTTCCAGCGCCCACCAAGGGTGTCCAGGAAGCGCATCAGGGCCCCGGGCCGTTCCGGGAACTCGAAGCGGCACGCCACCTCCCGAGTGACGGCTTCGGGAGCCGGGCCGCCCACCATGTGGCGGATATGGAGCTTCGCCATCTCGTCGTGGGAGAGATCCATGGTCTCATACCCTTCGGCGTTGAGTCTTTTGGCCAACGCCTGGGCGTCCTCCTGGGACTGGACCGCTACCCCCACGAAAATGTGGGCTTCCTCCCGGCTCGCGAGACGGTAGTTGAACTCGGTGACCACCCGACGCCCCACAGCAGCGCAGAAGTCCCGAAACGCCCCGGGCCGTTCGGGGATCGTGACTCCGAAGACCGCCTCACGGGCCTCTCCAAGCTCCGCCCTTTCGGCCACGAACCGGAGTCGGTCGAAATTCATGTTGGCACCGCTCAGGATGGCCACCAGTCGACGGTCCCGAGCTCCCGTCTCCTCCACCCAGCGCTTCATCCCGGCCACAGCCAACGCCCCGGCCGGCTCCATGATGGACCGGGTATCTTCGAAGATGTCCTTGATGGCCGCGCAGATCTCGTCGTTGGAGACC
>SKZC01000212.1 GCA_007127575.1 Gemmatimonadota bacterium | reverse complement strand
TTGAGGGAAGTCCTCCCCTCCGGGACGGGAGGGCGGTCGACGGATCCCATCTCCAGAGCTATTGTAGACGCCGCCTCCGGGTGGAGTGCCCGGGGGCGGCGGACGTGAATCCCAGGGGGGCGGATGGCGGTTGGGAAGGTCGACGCAGGAGAGGAGCCACGAGAGTGGCCCGGCCCACTCGTGGTGGCCATCCTCCTCGCGGCCAGTGGGGCGATCCACAACCTGGTGGAGGCTGCGCTTCCGGCCAGTGGTGAGGTCGGCTCGGGATACCCTCCCTACCTCCTCCTGGCTGCGGCGGTGGAGGGAGCGTGTGTGGTGGGGCTGGCCCTTCGAAAACGATGGGGGCTGGTGGCCTACGCCAGCTTCTTTCCCTTTCATCAACTGTCCCTCCTCATCGCGGGAACCTGGGGAGGCATCCAGTTCTTCCTTCGGCTCGTGGCCCTGGTGGCCATGATCCGGGTCCGGGACGAGCTCACATGATTCCGACGTCCACGCAACGGGAAGGAGTTCGGGAAGCTTTGCATCCATGATGGAATGGTTGACTCGTCCCTGGCCCTGGTACGTGGCGGGGCCGCTCTTCGGACTGGCCGTACCGGTGCTCCTCCTCCTGGGCAACCGGGCCTTCGGGATTTCCTCCAATTTTCGCCATATTTGTGCGGCCTGCCTCCCTCGGCGGGCTGCGTTCTTCCGGTACGACTGGTGGAAGGTGGGGGGCTGGAATCTGGTGTTCGCCGCAGGCATCCTGGTGGGAGGAGTGCTAGGGGGTTGGATCTTCGGCAACCCTGACCCCGTGGCGATCTCCTCGCAAACCACCGCCGACCTACAGGCGTTGGGGGTCCAGGACTTCTCCGGACTTCACCCCCGTGACCTCTTTTCCTGGTCGGAGCTTCTCGGCCTCCGGGGCCTTCTCCTGGTGGTGGTCGGGGGCTTCCTGGTGGGTTTCGGAACCGCCTACGGAGGAGGCTGCACCTCGGGGCATGGGATCAGCGGGTTGGCCAGCTTCCAGCTTCCATCACTTCTGGCCGTGATCTCCTTCTTCGCCGCCGGAATCCTGAGCACCTATTTCCTTCTCCCCCTGATCCTGTGAGCTCGTCCCCGCATACGACCCTGCGCCGGCTCCTCCCCTTCTTCCTGGTGGGGGTGGCCTTCGGGTTCACCCTGGTGAAGGGGGAGGTGGTCTCCTGGTTTCGGATCCAGGAGATGTTCCGGCTCCAGGGGTTCCACATGTATGGCGTCTTCATGACCGCCGTCCCCACCGCTGCCCTCTCCCTCCTCCTCATTCGTCGGTTGGGGCTTCGAGATGAGGCCGGAGAGCCCTTGGATCTGCCTCCGAAGGAGATGGGGACCGGGGCCCGGTACGTGATAGGTGGCGGCCTGTTCGGGGTGGGATGGGCTCTCACCGGGGCATGCCCCGGGCCCTTCCTCGCCCTCACGGGCGCTGGCGTCACCGTCATGGCGGCAGCCATCGCTAGCGCCGTGGTGGGTACCTGGATATACGGGTTGCTTCGCCACCGTCTTCCCCACTGAGGACCTCCATGTCTCGCCCTACGTACGTGTTCGGGCATCGGAACCCCGATGCCGACGCCATCTGTTCCGCCATCGCCTATGCGGATTTCAAGCGCAAGACGGACTCCGGTGAGTTCGTGGCGGCCCGCTGCGGGAACTCCAATGTGCGGATCGATGCCATTCTGGATCGGTTCGACGCTCCCCTTCCCCGCTTCATCGCGGATGTGACGCCCCGGCTCCGGGACCAGATGTCCTCCGATGTCGTGACCTGCGCCCCGGATACCACGTGTGCCGCGGCGCTGGAGCTCATCGACCGACACGACATCCAATCGCTTCCGGTAGTGACGGACGGGAACCGGCTGATGGGCGTGGTGACCATCTTTCAGCTCGGGCAGTACTTCCTTCCCCGGACGGGGTCACCCAGGGAGATGCGACGGGTGCGCACCTCGGTTCGCTCCATCGTGGATGCACTCAAAGGACGAGTGGTGCAGGGAGGGGACGACGATGAGGTGGCGGAGCTCTTCGTCCGGGTCGGGGCCATGGACATCCGCTCCTTCAATCGGTTCCTCAAGGGCGACGACATTCCGGCCCGGCAGACGGTGGTGGTGGTGGGAGACCGACGAGACATCCAGGAGCGAGCTCTGGAGTTGGGAGTCCGGCTTCTGGTGGTCACCGGCGGGCTGCAGGTGCCGGCGGAGATCTCCGCCGGGGCCCGGGAGGCCGGAGTGAACCTGGTGGTCAGCCCCTACGATTCCGCCACCACAGCTTGGGTCATCCGTTCAGCCGCTACCGTGGAGGGGGTCCTTTCCAGGGAGTTCGTGGAGTTCCGGCCCGAGGCCACGGTCCAGGAGGTCCGGCGAAGGACGGCGGATCTGAACCCCGCCGTTTTCATGGTCACCAACGACGACAACCGACTGGTGGGAGTGTTCTCCCGCCGGGACATTCTACGGCCCAGCGACACCCGGATCATTCTGGTGGACCACAATGAGCTCTCTCAGGCGGTATCCGGCGCCGGAGAGGTGGAGATCGTCGAGGTGGTGGATCACCATCGACTCGGAGACCTCCGGACCCAGAACCCCATCTTCTTCATCAACCGTCCCGTGGGCTCCACCTGCACCATCGTGGCGGACCTTTACCGCAGGGAGGCGGTGGAGCTTCCGGATGGGCTGGCCGGGGTCCTCATGGGCGGTCTCGTGTCGGACACTCTGAACCTCCAGAGTCCCACCAGCACGGGGGTGGACCACCAGATCCTGGCCTGGCTGGAGGAGCGCGCCGGGGTCACCGGGAGCGAGCTGGCAGAGCTTATCTTTTCGTCCGGCTCCGTGGTGCTGCGGAACACTCCGGAAGAGGCCATCAGGCAAGACCGGAAGGTCTATGACGAGGGAGGGCGACGCTTTTCCATTTCCCAGGTGGAGGAGGTGGGAATGGACGAGTTCTGGCAGAAAAAGGAAGGCCTCATGACGGCTCTGCACGACCTCCTGGAGGAAGAGTCGTTGGACTTCGTCGCCCTCATGGTCACGGATGTAAAGTCCCAGAACTCCCTGCTGGTCTACACCGGGGACGAAGAGTTGGGAGGTCGCATCAACTACCCCTCCGTGGAAGCGGGGAGGATCTTCGAGCTCCACGGGGTGGTGAGCCGGAAGAAGCAACTCCTTCCCTTTCTCACCGCGCTCCTATCCGGGGAGGCCGCCCCGGAGATGCCGGGAGGGGGGAGTGAGACCAAGGTCGCTTCCTCCCCTCGGAACCTTCCTCCCGAGTAGAGGAGCGCCTTCCCCTCAGCGCCCCCCCGTCATCTGCCGGACTTCCTCCAGTCCCTCCGTATACCATTCCGGCCGTTCGTCCCGGTTGGCGATCTCCAGCACCGTGTGCGTCAGGAGGCGGGCGATACGGGCCGCCTTGTCCGGATCGATGAAATCCGGAGTATCACACGGCCGATGATAGCACTCGTGGAGTCCCGTGAAGAAGAAGAGCGAAGG
>SKZC01000236.1 GCA_007127575.1 Gemmatimonadota bacterium | reverse complement strand
GCCTCCTTTTCGTCATCATGGGTCAGAGCGGGTCTCCAGCCATGGAAGGGACCCCGCCGGAAACGGGTCACACTAACGGATACGCCGCGTTTCTGCATCATCCGTTCCGCCAACGGATAGGATGGCTTCAAGCACCCCTCTCGACGCTGCGTATTTTGCGTCCGGAAACGAGACATGACGTCTCAGCCGGAACCCCGATTCTTTGGGGGAATCGGAAGGGCACGGGGGGATCCGCCCGGGGTATAAGGTTCTGCCACGACAGAGGTCACTACTGTTGTTAGGCGCCGGATCTCCATCAGAGGGTTCTCGATGATGAAGGAGTTGCTCCAGAGCATCTCGGCGTGGATCGGACGGCTTCGGTCTCGCCTTCACCCGGCTGCGGTGGCCGCCACGCTCCTGGTGACGGCTCTCATCGCCTTCGTTCTCTGGGAGGGGATCACGTCCACCGTCCAGGCCCACCTGTTGGCCAATCGGGTGGCTCCCTCCCTCACGTATCAGGTGGAGGAGGGTCCCAGCCCATCCATCGTCTTCCCGGAGACGGGGCCGTACAACGAGCGACTGGGATACGCCCGGATCCCCGAGTGGGTGGAGCGGCTGGAGCGGTCCGGCTACAGGGTGGAGGAGCAGGCCCGGGTCTCGCCCCTCTACCACCGGCTGGCCCATCACGGCCTGGTGCCCGTGTACAGGGAAAAGGTTCAGACGGGGTTGGAGATCCTGGACCGAGACGACCGTGCCATCTTCCGGGCCGTACACCCCATGCACGTCTTTGAAGCCTTCGAGGACGTCCCGGACGTGGTGCTGGCGACCCTCCTCTTCATCGAAAACCGGACGCTGCTGGACTCCCGGTATCCCCACCGCAACCCGGCGGTGGAGTGGCGTCGACTCGCTCGGGCCTCCTTTGAGTTCGCCTTCCTTCGGCCCTTCACGGACCGCTCCATCCCCGGAGCCAGCACCCTGGCCACCCAGATGGAGAAGTTCCGGCATTCCCCGGAGGGGATCACCCCCGGGGCGGGGGAAAAGCTCCGTCAGATGACGTCCGCCACCATTCGGACCTATCTGGACGGTGAAAACAGCATGGCGTCCCGTCGACGTATTGCGGTGGACTACCTCAACTCCGTGCCTCTGGCAGCCATCGCGGGGCACGGTGAGGTCATCGGGCTGGCCGACGGGTTGTGGACGTGGTACGGATCCGACGTGGAGGAGGTGAGCCGGCTCCTCGGGGCGGAGGTCGACGACCCGGACACTCTGGCGGCTCAGGGTGTGGCCTACCGGCAGGTTCTGGGACTTCTTCTGGCCCAGCGCCGGCCCACCTGGTATCTCGGGCGAGAGGCCGGCCGGGAGGGACTGGCCGAGCTGGTGGACGTCTACCTGGATCTCTTGGCGGAGGAGGAAGTGATCTCTCCCGAGCTCAGGGATGCGGCCCTGGCTGCGGAAACCCGCCTCCGGAGACAGACTCCCGACGGCGTCGGTCCCCACTTCGTGGACCGAAAGGCCGCCAACGCGGTTCGTCCGCCCCTGGCTCGGGCTCTGGGGAGCTGGGACCTCTACGAGTTGGATCGGCTGGACCTCACGGTGCGAAGCACCTTCGACGCTCCGGTCCAGGAGGAGGTGGCCCGGGTGCTCCGTCAGCTTCAGGATCCGGAGTTCGTTCGTTCGCAGGGCCTTCAGGCCCCTCGACTCCTTCTAGGCGGCAACCCCGAAGACGTGGCGTACGCCTTCACCCTTTACGAGCGGACCCCGGAGGGACACGTGGTCCGGGTGGAGACGGATACCTTCGAAGGCCCCTTCAACCTGAATCGAGGCACGAAGCTGGACCTGGGGTCAACCGCCAAGCTCCGCACCCTCGTGCACTACCTGGAGGTCATCGAGGAGCTCTATTTCACCTACCGAGAACTCTCCCCTGAGGCGCTTCGAGGCCTGGAGCTCCACCCGGAGCAAGCCCTGGCCCGGTGGACGGTGGACTATCTTCTCCGGTTCCCGGAGGCCGATTCCCAGGAGATCCTGGCGGCGGCGCTGCAGCGCCGATACTCGGCGAACCCGGGAGAGCGCTTCTACACTGGAGCCGGTGTTCACACCTTCCGGAACTTCGACGCGGTCCACAACAGTCAGGTCCTGAGCGTGCGGAACGCCTTCGCCCACTCCGTGAACCTCCCCTTCATCCGGATCATGCGGGACCTGGTTCGGCACCATGTCCATTCGGACCCCGACTCCCTCTGGGCCATGGTCCGGAACGGGGACGATCCTCGACGGCAGGAATACCTGGAGCGCTTCGCCCACCGGGAAGGCCGGCAGTTCATGTCCACCTTCTATCGGCGGTACCCCACGGACCCGAACGAGCGAACCCGGGAGCGCGTCCTGGAGGTTCTGGTCCAGGGGCAGGCCCGGACCTCCACCCGCCAAGCGTGGGCTTTTCGGTCCGTCCTCCCGGAGGCGGGATCCGGGGAACTGGGAGAGTTCCTCCGCTCCCAGCCTCAGGGGGTGAACCTCACCCCCGAGGCGGTGGAGCGCCTGTATCGGCAAACGGACCCCGGGGAGTGGGGGCTTCACGACCTGGGCTACCTGGCCGGAGTCCATCCCCTGGAGCTCCACGTCGTTCGGAACCTGCTTGAGGACCCCCATGCCACCCTCACTCAGATTCTGGACCGCAGCCACGACGAAACCCTGGAGAGCTACCAGTGGCTCTTCCGGACCCGGCACCAGAGCGCCCAGGACCAACGGCTCAGGATCCTTGTGGAGGAGGAGGCGTTCCGGCACATCCACGGGGCCTGGGTCCGCCTCGGGTACCCCTTCGATAGCCTCGTCCCCTCCTACGCCACCGCCATCGGAAGCGCGGCAGATCGGCCCGACTCCCTGGCGGAGCTGGTGGGGATCATCCTCAACGAAGGGGTCCGCCGGCCCCAGCTTCGGATCCGGGAGCTCCGCTTCGCCGAAGGCACCCCGTACGAGACGCTTCTAGCGGCGGAGCCGGCCCCGGGCGAACAGGTGCTCTCGGGGGAGCTTTCCTCCGTTCTCCTGGACGCCCTGGGCGCCGTGATCACGGAAGGGACCGGGCGACGGCTCGCCGCCGGCATCCCCATGCCGGAGGGTGATCCGATTCCCGTTGCCGGAAAGACGGGCACGGGAAACCACACCTTCAAGGTCTTCGGACCCGGTGGTCGCTTGCTGGAAGAGCGGCCCGTGAACCGCACCGCCACCCTCGTCTTTACGGCAGGCGACCGCTTCTACGGCACCATCACCGCCTTCGTGGAGGGGGAAGAGTCCCGGGCCCACGGCTTCACCAGCTCCCTCCCGGCTCAGATCCTGCGCATGTTGGGTCCGGCCCTGGCTCCCCTCTTCGAAACGGACGACGAGTCGGCCCCCGTGGCCTAGTACCTCGTTGCGGAAGTCCGTGTTGACACCGAGAGCGTCGGAGCGCCGCTCCAGGTAGGCGCGACGACGAGGCATAGCAGCGCTACGTCGAGGAGGAGCAACGACGCTGGAGCG
>SKZC01000351.1 GCA_007127575.1 Gemmatimonadota bacterium | reverse complement strand
GCAGCCGGGGATCGACGCGAACCCGGAGTTGGGATGGTGCGGCGGGCCGGGACACACGGGGAACGGGGGGGACCTTCGTCCCCCACCGCCCTTGGGCCCGGTCCGAGGTGGAGCGCAAGTTCAGGCGCTACTTCAGGGCGACGGTGGCGCCCTGCTCTTCCAGCTTGGCCTTGATCTGCTCCGCCTCGTCCTTCGTCACCGCCTCCTTCACCGGGTTGGGAGCTCCGTCCACCAGCTCCTTCGCCTCCTTGAGCCCCAGGCTGGTGACCTCCCGAACCACCTTGATGACCTGGATCTTCTTGTCGCCGACGGACTCGAGGACCACGTCGAACTCGTCCTTCTCCTCCTCGGCTTCCGCCACGGCTCCGGCGGCTCCGCCGGCTGCGGGAGCCGCAGCCACGGCGGCGGTGACATTGAACTTCTCCTTGAACGCCTCCACAAACTCACTCAGCTCGAGGACGGACATGTTTCCGATCGTCTCGAGGAGCTCTTCCTGATTGGTAGCCATCGTCCTGATCTCTCCTTGCGTTCCCGGCATCTCGGACCCGGGGTTGACTGGCCCCCGACGGGGCCCATGGGGTCGGCGAGCCCGCCCCCTCGGCCAGGAGCCGAAGCGGAGGGACCCACCGGGTTCGGCTCTGGGTCTATCCCTCCTGCTCCTTCTCCTGCTTCAAGGCCTCAAAGAGGCCGGCGGTCTCCTGGAGCTTCGACTCCAGCGCCCCCGCCAACGCCGCCATGGGGGCCTGCATCGCACCGGCCAACTCCGCCAGGAGCTCGTCCCGGGAGGGTAGCTTCGCGATGCGTTCGAACTGCTGGGCATCCACCAGGGCGCTGTCCAGGACCCCCACCTTGAAGGTCGGGCGGTCTTGATGGTCTTTGGCGAACTCCACCAGCGTCTTGGCTGGAGGAACCGGACCGTCCTTGGCCACCACCACGCCCGTGGGGCCGGTGAGGAACTCGGACAGGTCGGGGATCTCCAACTCCACCAGGGCTCTCTTGGCCAACCGGTTCTTCACCACCAGATACTCGGCCCCGGAGTCCCGGAGGCGACGACGGAGCTCGGTCATGGACTGAACGTCCAGGCCCGTGAAATCGGTGAGGAAGAGGGTGGGCGTTTCGCGCACCTTTTCCTGGAACTCGGCGACGAAGGTCTCCTTGTCGGCGCGCTTCATGCGGCCCTCCTCCTGAAGAGACCGGGCTCCACGGCGACGCCGGGCCCGAGGGTGCTCGAGATGGTGACGCTCCGGATGTACGTTCCCTTGGCGGCGGCCGGGCGAGCCCGGAGGATCGAGTCCATGAAGGCCTGGAAGTTTTCCGCCAACTGCTCTTCCTCGAAGGACACCTTTCCGATGGGCGCGTGCACGTTGCCCGTCTTATCCACTCGGTATTCGATCTTTCCCGCCTTGATCTCGCTTACCGCCCGTCCCACATCGAAGGTGACCGTACCGGCTTTGGGAGTGGGCATGAGGCCCCGGGGGCCGAGGATCCGACCCAGCGGCCCCACCTTCCCCATGAGATCCGGGGTGGCCACGGCCACGTCGAAATCCAGCCACCCCCCCTGGATCTTCTCCAGGTACTCGGAGCCCACGTAGTCGGCTCCTGCCTCCTCCGCTTCCTTTGCCTTGTCCCCTTCGGCGAGCACCAGGACCCGGGTCTCCTTCCCCGTTCCGTGGGGGAGGACCACCGTGTCCCGAACGATCTGATCCGCCTTCCGGGGATCCACCCCCAGGCGTACAGAGACGTCCACCGTCTCGTCAAAGCTGGCGAAGGCAAGCTCTCTCACCAGCTTCACGGCCTCGTCCGGTTCGAACTTCTCCCCGGGGGGGACGCGTAGCTTGGCGTCGGCATACTTCTTCCCGCGTC
Source organism: Gemmatimonadota bacterium (assembly GCA_007127575.1). Classification (GTDB taxonomy): domain Bacteria; phylum Gemmatimonadota; class Gemmatimonadetes; order Longimicrobiales; family Gaopeijiaceae; genus SKZC01. The sequence continues at coordinate 1,636 of SKZC01000351.1, read as the reverse complement.
TTGGCATGTCGGATCGAGCCGGCTCGTGAGATCCTCCCACACCAGGCGGCTCACTGGCGTGGTTCGACGGATCGTTGGGCGTGTCAGCCCTGGACTTCGATACCCATACTCCGGGCCGTCCCGGCCACCATGCGCATGGCGGCCTCCAGGTCGGCGGCGTTGAGGTCCGGCATCTTCGTCTCGGCGATCTCTTTCACCTGCTGCTTCGTCACCGTCCCCACCTTCTCGGTGTGGGGAACCCCGGACCCCTTCTCCAAGCCCGCCGCCTTCTTCAGGAGCACGGCAGCCGGAGGGGTCTTCGTAATGAAGGAGAAGGAACGGTCCCCGAAGACGGTGATCTCCACCGGAACCGTCACGCCCATCTGCTGCTGAGTCTGGGCGTTGAACTGCTTGCAGAACTCCATGATGTTCACGCCGTGCTGGCCCAGGGCCGGCCCCACCGGCGGAGCCGGGTTCGCCTGCCCGCCCGGAACGTGAAGTTTGATGAACCCGATGACCTTCTTCGCCATGATGGATGCGCCCCCCGAAGGCGCCCTTTAAAGCTCTTAGTAACCCTTGAGCTGGGAGAAGTCGAGCTCCACGGAGGTGGGCCGCCCGAAGAGGGAGACCTCCACCTTCACCTTTCCCTTGTCCGGGAAGACCTGCTGGACCGTCCCGGAGAAGTCGGTGAAGGGCCCGGAGGTGACCTCCACCACCTGACCGGTGTGGAAGGGCACCTCGTCCTCCTGTTCCTCCTGCTCTCCCGTCTCCACACCCAGAAGCTTGTTCACTTCTTCGTCCCGAAGGGGCTGAGGCTGCCGCCCCGCCCCGACGAACTTGATGACGCCCTGGATGTTGTTGATGATGTGCATGGTCCTCTCGTTCAGGACCATCTTCACGAGCACGTAGCCCGGATAGAGCCTCCGGGTGACCGTGACCCGCTTCCCGTTCTTGATCTCCACCACTTCCTGGGTGGGGACCATGACCTCCTGGATCTCCTTCTCCTCCGGGGCCTCCCCGGGCTCCTCGTCGATCCGGCGCTGGATGAGCCTCTGGACCTTGTTCTCGTGCCCCGAATAGCTCTGGACCGCGTACCACTTGATCTCGGACATGATCGTCGGGGGCACTCCTACGCGGCCCCGAAGACGCGCATGATCCCGTCGATGAGGAACCGGGACGCCATGTCCATGACCCAGATGACCAACGCGACCATGATGCAGAAGACGATGACTACCAGGGTGGCGTTCTTGAGCTGGGGCCAGTCGGGCCAGGTCACCCGGTAGAGCTCATCCACGCACTCCTGGACGAACTCGAAGCTACGCCTGATCTGCGTGACCATCCCGGTTACTTCGTCTCCTTATGGAGCGTGTGCTCCCTGCAGCGAGGGCAATACTTGCGGTACTCCACCCGCTCGGGGTGGAGGCGCTTGTTCTTCTTTGTATTGTAGTTCCGCTCCTCGCACTTCGGACAGGCCAGGATCACCTTGTCGCGCATGGGATCCTCCCTGCTATTCGATGATCTCGGTGACGACGCCGTCGCCCACGGTCCGGCCGCCTTCGCGGATGGCGAACCGGAGCTCCTTCTCCAACGCGATGGGGGCGATGAGCTCCACCTCCATCTGCACGTTGTCTCCCGGCATCACCATCTCCACTCCCTC
>SKZC01000362.1 GCA_007127575.1 Gemmatimonadota bacterium | reverse complement strand
CCCTTCCCCCGCGAGACCTCCGAGCACTGCGCAGGAGAACCGGTACGGAGAAGGGGGGGTGCGGCCCTGGATCGTCGTTGGAGCCCCTCACCGATGCGCAAGGCATCGCTTTGGGAGCTCCGCCTAGACCAGGACCGCAAGACCCCTTCTCGGTGGTCCCTGTACTTCTTCAACGGCCTTTTAGGCCCACCGCCCGGGGTCGTCATCAGGGAGTACCCAGCCCTACCCGGAGGGAGACGGTGTTGTAGTCCTGCGCCGAGAACTGTCCGGCCACGGTGAGGAAGGCGAGCTGCAACCCGGCGCCCACGGCGAAGCGTCCTGCGGTGCCCAGCTCCGTGTTAAAGCCCACCCGTGTTCCGTCTTCGTCCAGGACCGGGTTCTCCACCGTATACCCCACGTCCAGGCTGGAGCTCTGGAGCCCTCCTTCCGCGAAGAGGATCAGCGCACCGAAGCCCCGGCTCACGGCCAGCCCGACGCTCGTGCCCGAGGCGTCCAGGTAGTCTCCGGCGGAAAACCCCTGGCGACCCACGCTCACGGCAACGTCCACAGGGGTGGGGGCCATCAGCCAGTTGGTGACGGAGTGGCGAACTCCTACGCCAAAGGCACCGACGGACCCGACTTCGTCACTGATCTCCACGCTGGGGATGAGCCGGAGGGTGATTTCCGTGCCCAGACCCACCCCCACGTTCCCCTCCACGACTGTGAAGGGGATGGCGGGGATGTCCAGTCCGTCGGGGAATCGGAGTTCTTCATACCGATCCGGATCTTCGCCCCGCGCCTGGATCGCGCTGCGAGCCGCCTCTGTGAGGAGTAGCACGATGCCGGTTCCCTCTCCGGCGGCGGTGGGAGTGGGGCCGGTGGGAGGTTGGTATGGGTTCGGGACCCTCTCGCCGGCCACCGTGATGTCCGGAGGAGGCACCGGGGTGAAGGTCTTCGCCTCCTCTGGTGGGAGCGCGGCCATGACCCGGAGACCCACATTGAAGCTCAGAAGGCCTCGTACATCACCCCCATCGAAGAAGGACGAAGTCATGGCGTGTCCGAAGCCGTGGGTCAGGGGCTCCAGGTAGAGGGCGGCGTTCTCCTGGGCCAGGCTGCTCAGAGCCTCCTCCACGGTCTGGGCGGTCCCTTGCTGAGCCGGAAGGACGCTGAGGGCGAAGAGGACGGAGAGTCCGGAGAGGAGTGACGTGGATTTCTGAGTCATGGAGATGGTCTCCCGCTCACGTGGGTTCGAGGCGCGGGCGCCGGGCAGGGATTCCCCGACGGCGGGCCAAGTGTAGCTGTCGAAGAACGTGATGCGCCAGCCCCACACGCCTCCTCCGGGTGGCGTTCCCGGGTGGGGAAAAGCCGCGCCAAACGGGGCTGTTCGATTGATTGCCCTCCCAGCGGCGGTTATCTTGAGAGCCTGTCCCGCCCCGTCGTATCCTATGTAAGGTCCGGTTCTCGTGCGCATCGACCACATCCGCAATTTCTGCATCATCGCTCACATCGACCATGGGAAGTCCACCCTGGCGGACCGGCTCCTGGAAGCCACCTCTTCCTTGGACCCCAGGAGCATGCGGGAGCAGGTGCTGGACTCCAATGAGCTGGAGCGGGAGCGGGGCATCACCATCAAACTCCACGCGGTTCGCATGGACTACGAGGCAGCCGACGGTGGCCGCTATGAGCTGAACCTCATCGACACGCCCGGGCACGTGGATTTCACCTACGAGGTCTCTCGGTCCCTGGCCGCCTGCGAGGGTGCGCTTCTGGTGGTGGACGCCAGCCAGGGAGTGGAAGCGCAGACCCTGTCCAACCTCTTCCTGGCCATGGAAGCGGACCTGGAGGTCCTCCCGGTTCTGAACAAGATCGACCTTCCGGCGGCGGAGCCGGAGAAGCGGCGGGAAGAGTTGGTGGATTTGTTGGGGGTGGATCCGGACTCCATTCTCATGGCCAGTGCCAAGGAGGGGACGGGGGTGGCGGAGATCCTGGAGGCCGTGGTCCAACGCGTCCCGCCTCCGGAGGGGGACCCGGATGCCCCACTCCGGGCTCTTATTTTCGATTCGGAGTACGATCAGTATCTGGGGGCGGTCCCCAGCGTGCGGGTGGTGGATGGGGTCATTCAACCCGGGATGGAGATCACCTTCGGGGCCGGAAAGGAGGAGTACGAGGTCTCGGAGGTTGGGTACCAGCGGCTCAAGCGGGTTCCCCAGGACGAGTTGGGCCCCGGGGACGTGGGGTACGTGGTGGCGGGAATCAAAGACGTCTCGCATACCCGGGTGGGGGACACGATTCTGGACGCCGCGAACCCGGCGCCGGAACGCTTGCCGGGGTATCAGGAAGTGCGCCCCATGGTCTTCGCGGGCCTCTACCCCACCGATTCCGACGACTTCGAGGAGCTTCGGGAGGCCCTGGAACGCTTGAGCCTGAACGACGCCGCTCTCCGATTCGAGCCCGAGACATCGGCGGCACTGGGCTTCGGGTTCCGGTGCGGATTCCTTGGGCTACTCCACATGGAGATCGTACAGGAGCGGATGGCTCGGGAATTCGGGGTGGAGCTCATCACCACGGTGCCCAGCGTGGAGTATCACGTCTACTTGACGGACGAAACCATGGTGCGGGTGGAGACGCCCACGAAGCTTCCGGACCGTGGCTCCATCGAGTCCATCTCGGAGCCGGTGGTCCGGGCACGAATCGTGAGCCCCGCCGACTTCATCGGGAACATCCAGAAGCTCTGCCACGACCGAAGGGGTATCTTTCGGGGAATGCAGTACCCGGATCCCACCCGGGTGGAACTGGAGTACGAGCTCCCCTTGGCCGAAATCGTTTTCGACTTCTACGATAAACTGAAGAGCAGCACCCGGGGCTACGCGGCCTTCGACTACGAGTTTTCGGATTATCGGGAGGCGGACCTCGTCAAGCTGGACATCCTGGTGAATGGGGACCCGGTGGACGCCTTTTCCGTGATCATCCACCGAGAAAAGGCGGAGGAGTACGGCCGGAGTCTGGTGAAACGTCTACGGGAGCTCATTCCCCGTCAGCAGTACGAGGTGGCCCTCCAGGCCGCCATCGGTACCCGAATTCTGGCCCGGGAGACGGTGCGTGCCTACCGGAAACAGGTCACTGCCAAGTGCTACGGCGGGGACGTCACTCGGAAGCGGAAGCTCCTGGAGAAACAGAAGGAGGGGAAAAAGCGGATGAAGCAGGTGGGAGCGGTGGAGATCCCTCAGGAGGCCTTCCTGGCCGTGCTCTCGCTGGGGGAGGATGGGTGATGCCCCCTTCCCGTTGGGTTGTGGGGGTGGACATCGGTGGGACCAATCTCGAAGTAGGGCTCGTCCCCGTGCGCGGGGACGGGTTGGTGGGGAGGCGTAGCCGCCGCACTCGGCCGGAAGAGGGGGCGGATGCGGTGGTGGATCGGGTGGTCGAGATGGTGAGGGAAGCGTTGGAGGAGCTGTACGAGGTAGAGGAGGGCGAAGCGGAGGTGGAGGGTGTGGGGATCGGGTGTCCGGGACCCCTGGACCGGGCAGCCGGGGTGG
>SKZC01000041.1 GCA_007127575.1 Gemmatimonadota bacterium | reverse complement strand
GCACCGCGCCGCCAGGCCGCCGCCGCCACCGCGTGCCCCATCCGCCCCGACGACCGGTTTCCCAGGTATCGAACCGGGTCCAGGGGTTCCCGGGTGGGGCCCGAGGTGATGAGAGCCGTTCGTTGATGAAAGAGCTCGTCTCGGGCCAAGCCTCGCCCCACATGCTGGATCAGCTCATAGGGCTCCAACATCCGGCCGGGCCCCTCCCCCTCCCCATACGCCAGCGGCCCCACACCGGGACCGGCGATGGAGTATCCCAGGGCGTCCTCCAGATGCACGAGATTTCGTTTCGTCTGTGGATGCCGGAACATCTGATCGTTCATGGCCGGAGCCAACACCACGGGAGCTGAGGTGGCCAGAAGGAGGGTGGTGAGGAGATCGTCGGCTCGGCCGTGAGCCGCCCGGGCCATGAAATCGGCGGTAGCTGGAGCCACCAGAACCAGATCCGCCTCCTGAGCCAACCGGATATGGAGCGCGGCGCCCCGGGCGGAGAAGAGCTCGGTGAGGGCGGGCCGACCCGTTACCCCTTCGAAGGTGAGAGGGGGTACGAACCGGGTCGCGGAGGGGGTGAGAACCACATCCACCACGGCCCCCAATCTGGTGAGGTCCCGGGCGACTTGAACGCTCTTGTAGGCCGCGATCCCGCCGGTGACCCCCAGCACCACGCGCCGCTCCTTCCACGGACGGCGAGGGGACAACGGCCCGGCCAACGCCACCCTAGACCTCGCGTCGGCGCCTGCCCACCAGGCGGAACTCGATCTGACCGGAGGTCAGCGCCTCCAACGACCGGGTGGTGAGCTTCTTCTCCTCTCCGATGGGAAGCGTCTCCCGGGGAAGGGCGTTCAGCTCTCTGGCATACTTCGCCGCCACCAGAACCCCCAGGTACTTGCTATCGGTATGGCGTGCAACCTCTTCCGGGGTGAAAACCCGCATGGTCGTCCTCCTCTGGCATTCTCAAGCGTTCGCGTCGTCGGGTGCCAGCTCAGCTTCGCCGGACACCACCTCACCGATTTCGTTCCTCAGCCTCCGAATCTCGTCCTCCAGCCCCATGATCCTGGACGGCCGCCGATGCTCCGCCTCCACCACGCCGTGGATCCGCGTCACCGCCCGGTCCAACTCGTCATTCACCACGATATAGTCGAAGTGCCGAGCCCGGTCCATTTCCTCCTGGGCATTCCGGAGGCGTCGCACCACCTCCTCGTCGTTTTCCGTTCCCCGCCCCCCGAGCCGGCGGAGCAGATCTACCCCCGACGGGGGGAAGATGAAGATGAGAACCGCCTCCGGAACGGCCTCTCGGATTTGTCGCGCTCCCTGGACATCGATGTCAAGCACCACGTGCTGACCCCGTTCCTGAGCAGACTCCAGCTCGGATCGGGGCGTACCGTAGAGGTTCCCATGCACCTCCGCCCATTCCACAAGTCGGTTCTCCCGGATCATGGCCTGAAACGCCTCTTCTCCCACGAAACGGTAGTCCACACCGTCCCTCTCCCCGTCCCGGGCCGCCCGGGTGGTAGCGGACACGGAGAAGACGAAGCGCGGGCTCCCGGCCACCAGCTCCCGGGCGATGGTAGTCTTGCCGGTACCGCTGGGAGCGGCGAGAACCACGGGACAGGGCCGAAAAGGGAGATCGTTCACTCCACGTTCTCCACCTGCTCACGGATCCGCTCGATCTCCTCTTTTAGCGCCACGGCAGCCTGGGCGATCTCGGCGTCGTTGGCCTTGGAGGCGATGGTGTTCGCCTCCCGGAGGAGCTCTTGAGCCAGGAAGGTGAGCCGCTTCCCCACGGCCTCCGCCGAAGCGGAATCCAGGGCGTCACGGAAGGCCGCCACGTGGGCATCGAATCGCACGACCTCTTCGCTGATGTCCCACCGCTCCGCCAGATACGCCACCTCACGGGCCAACCGTTCTTCGTCCACCTCCAACTCATCGGTGAGCTCCTGCACAGCCTGTCGGAGGCGGTCCCGTTCGGCCAGCATCCTCCGAGGAGCCCGATCCCGGATCGTAGACAAATGGCCCTCCATGGCCACCAACCGCTCCTCCAGGTCCTGCTGGAGCCGGGCGCCCTCTTCCTCTCGCATTCGGACCACGGCTCGGCTGGCGCCCTCCACGAGAGATTGGAGCAGGTCCACGTCCACCCCTTCTCCCTCCCCTGCGGCCTCCGGTGCCCGGAAGACGTCCGTGAACCGGGCCATGGTCCCCAGCTCCACCTCCCCCGAAAGCCCTAGCTCTTCCTGCATCCGGCGGAGAGCGTCCCCGTACGCCCGCGCCCGATCCATGTCCACGGCCACCACAGGAGCCTCACCTGGATTCGACGAACCCCGAGTCACGGACACGGTGGCGTGGCCGCGGGAGAAGGCCCCACGGAGCCACCGTTCCAGACGCGCGTTGAGCCGATCCACCCCCCGCGGACCCCGAGCGGTGAGGTGGAAGTGCCGGTGGTTCACGGTCCGGATCTCCACCCGGAGGCGTTCTCCTTCCTCGCCCCCCTCCGCTTCGCCGTAGCCCGTCATGCTTCGAATCATCCCCACCACCTCGAGCTTTGTACTATACCGTGCTCTGATGCCTGAACCAAATTCGATCCGCAGGCCATCCAGGCCCCCTCGTCTCTCAGTTCCACATGGTCCAACGGATCCCCCAGACCACCCTCATCCCCGGCAGGGGTCGATCCAGGAAGTCGTGATTCTCCACCCGGTTCGTGGCGTTCTCCCAGTTCAGGAAGGCTCGCACGGTAACCACTCGGATCTGGAGCCGGAAGTACCAGTGGGGCTGGTACCTTGAAAAGGACCCGGCCCCCACCTCCCCCTCTCCTGGAAGGGGAACAGCCACCAACATCCGGTCCCGACCCTTGGCTCCCGCATCCACCCAGACCTCCAGGTTGTCCGTGGGAAAGAAGGTATCGTGGAACACCAATCCCGCGTCCCAGACCGTTGCCGGAACATATCGCTGGGTTTCTCCCACCACCGTTCGAACCGCTGAAGCCCGAAGGCGCAGGCCCTCCAACACGGGAATGGGCACATCCGCCGAGACCTCCACCGCCCCGGTCTCGCCTCCGGGGGCGAAGGCCGCCTCCCTATCCATAGGCAGTCCGAAGGGAGGGAGAGAATCGGTGGAGAGACCCACCCAGGCGGCAGAAACGGCTAGGTCTCCTCGGCGGTACTCGGCGCCGGCGCGCACACCGGTTCGTTCGCTGAAACGAGGGAGGTCGGGGTCTCCCGGCTCGGGTTCAATCGGCTCTTCCACCGAGTTCTCCGGATCGTCCTCTCCCTCGTCCCCGGGCTCGGGTGGCGGAACGTACGGAAGACCTCGCCGATCCGTCCCTGCCTCGGCGAAGAGGGTGACCCCGGAGAAGGGACGGGTCCAGATCCGCCCCTGGATCGCCCCTCCCGAGGCGTCGGGCCACCCTTCCCGGGCCACCGTCGCCTCTCCCCCACCCCAATCCGCTAGACGACCTCCCACCTGCAGCGTGCTCCGGGTCCGGGGCCACCCCTCCCCTTCGCTCACCGTCTGGGTCAGGTCCCCCCACGCCGACTCGCCCTGAAACCGGATGCGAGCTCCTACCTGGCCCCGGGGATCCGGATCGAAGGTGGCTCGAGCCTCGGAGGGAAGGTCGGCCGACTCGCCGTCACTCCCGGGCACCAAACGGGACCGGCCGACGAAGAGCTCCCCGGTGAGTTCCTCTCGAAGGGGCCACCGACTCCTCAGCAGCCAGTCCGTCCTCACCAGCTCTCCCGGCGCAAACGCTTCCTCGGGTCGACGGGTGGAAAAACGGCGGAACTCGAAACCCAATCCACCTCCATGTTCCCGGTGGAGGGAGTACCGGAAGTGGGTCCCGAACAACGCCCCGGGATGCCGACGCTGGCGGCCATCGGTGTCCAGTCGGTCGAGAGACAACGTCACGTTCCCGCCCAGGGCATCGGGGTGGGCGAAAGTGCCCCGGAAGAAGTTCGTGTTCAGGTCTCCCGTTCCGGCCTGAACCAGAGAGTAGGGGTCCGGCTCCTCCACCCGAAGCCCTCGAAGGTGGATCCGGAGCTCTCCCGGCCGGCGCTCCACCCGGACCCGGTCCAGCCCCCCGAGAGAGATCCGAGCCAGATCCGGGGTCCCCCCGTCCAGAGGAGGCAACTCGAAGCCGTCCTGAAAGACCCGGATCCGACCCCCGGTGAGACCGAAGGCCGTGACCACCGCTGGGTGCCCGTGATCTCCGGAGCGGAGGCCGAACGCCCCGGGGATCTCCTCCAGAAGCTCCACCAGAGTGAAGGCCCGGGTGCCCAGCAGCCCCTCCCGGTCCCATTCCCAGACGCCATGGACCGGACCCGTCCCCTCCACCGTCGGGAAGAGGGGGAAGTCCACCGGGACCCGTTCCTCCTCCTCGTCCTCCTCGGGTCCCACCACTTCGGGGAGGGTGTCCGGCGGCTGGATGGTATCCGGGACCTCCACGGTGTCCGGGACCTGGAGCCACAGGGCGGACGAGGAGCTGGGGGCGGCGCCCCACAGTGGCATCGCGGCCCCGGAGAAGGCGAGGAGAACCCCCGCCGTCCAGAGCCACCGGCAAAGGGTCACCTCGTTCGACTCCGCAGCCACTCCAGTAGAAGTCGGGTGGGAAACCCGAAGCCGCCATCTCGCCGGTATGGCAGCTTCCCCTCGCCGTATGCCGTGCCGGCGACGTCCAGGTGAGCCCAGGGGATCTCACCCACGAACTCCCGAAGAAAGTGAGCCGCGGTGATGGTGCCTGCAGGCCGGCCCCCTACGTTCTTGAGGTCCGCCACCTTGCTATCGAGCTGGGTCCGGTACTCCGGCCAAAGGGGGAGAGGCCAACAACGCTCCCCGGAACGGTCTCCCGCTTCCCGAAGCGCGGAGATGAGATCTTCGTCCGTCCCCAGGACGGCAGCGGCGTGGTGACCCAACGCTACCACGCAAGCCCCGGTGAGTGTGGCGCAGTCCACTATGGCCGCCGGCTCACGGTCCCCGATGTAGGAGAGGGCATCCGCCAGGATCAGTCGGCCTTCGGCGTCGGTGTTGATGACCTCCACCGCCTTCCCAGACCGGGTCCGGATGACGTCCCCAGGTTTCACCGCCGTCCCCGAAGGCAGGTTCTCCGCCGAGGGGACGACCCCCAAGACGTTCATGGGAAGTCCCAGCTCCGCCACCCCCTTCATCGCCGCCAGCACGGCCGCCCCCCCGGACATGTCGTACTTCATGTCCTCCATTCCCGACGAGGGCTTGATGGAGATCCCGCCGGAATCGAAGGTGAGGCCCTTTCCCACCAGAGCGACGGGAGCCTCCCCCTGGTCCCCCCCACGATGCTCCAGCACGATGAGACGAGGCTCCTGGGTAGAGCCCTGGGATACGGCCAGGAGGGCACCCATGCCCTCCTCTTCCAACTCCTTCGGGCCCAGAATGGTGACCTCCATCGCCCCCTGGGCGCCCACCTCCTGAGCTATCTCGGCCAGATGAGCGGGCGTGGCTACGTTCCCCGGACGATTCTGGAGCGTTCGGGCGAAGTTCTCCGCGTCAGCCACGATCCTTCCCACCTCCGCCCCTCGGCGGACCTCCTCCTCACCTCCTCCCACGAGACCGAAGGACTCCACGGGAGTGGGGGCAGGCTCCTTCGGAGTCTGGAGCTCAAGGAATCTCCACTCCGCGAGCACCGCACCTTCACTCGCCGCCTGGGCTTGCTCCTCATCCGACAGTCCGGAGAGCTTGGGTAGGCGGAATCCCAGAAACGGAAGGCTCAGCTCCTGGGTCCGGCGAACGGCCCGGGCCGCGAGGCGCCGCACCGTCTCGGCGCTTGCCTTGTCTTCCTCTCCCGCCCCCAGGATCAAGAATCTCTCGGGGCCCTCTTCGCCTTCCGGCGTGTGGAGAAGGAGGCTTTGGTCCTCTCGCCCCCGAAACTCCCCTGACGTCCACGCGCGACGGACGGTCCCCTGGTGCACGGAAGGGAGCCCGGCGACGAGTTCCTCCGGCGGTGCGTCTCCCTGGAAGGCGGAGTGTGCGAGAAGGGGAAGCTCACGTCGTTCGGCGTCCTGAAGGACGGGCTCGATGCGCACAGATCCCCCCTCAGCCCATCTTCTCGACGATGGCCTCCGCGAAGGCGGAGGTGGAGACTTTCGTGGCGCCCTCCATCTGCCGCTCCAGATCGTAGGTCACCGTCCTGGCTGCCACGGCTCCCTCCAACCCGCGGTCCACCGCCCGAGCCGCTTCATCCCATCCCAGGTGCTCCAGCATCATGACGGCGGAAAGAATCAGGGAACCGGGGTTCACCTTGTCCTGCCCCGCGTACTTGGGAGCGGTCCCGTGCGTCGCCTCGAAGAGGGCGATCTCGTCTCCCACGTTGGCTCCCGGCGCCATCCCCAACCCTCCCACCTGTGCCGCGCAGGCATCGGAGATATAGTCGCCGTTCAGGTTGGGAGTGGTGATGACGTCGTACTCGTCGGGTCGCAGCAGAACCTGCTGGAACATGGCATCGGCGATGCGGTCCTGGATCACCACCCGATCGCCGGGCTCCTCCCCATCCCAGACCCGAGACTCGGGGATCGTCTGGTCCGGAAAGCTCTCCCGAGCCGCCTCGTAGCCCCAATCGCTGAACGCCCCTTCCGTGTACTTCATGATGTTGCCCTTGTGCACCAGCGTCACTGAGCTGCGGCCCCTCTCCAGGGCGTACCGGATGGATGCCGCTACATGGCGCTTCGTCCCGAAGGGGGAGATGGGCTTGATCCCGATCCCACTCTTCTCCCGGATGTTGGCTCCCATCTCATCCACCAGAAAGCGACGGACTTTCTCCGCTTCAGGGCTTCCCGACTCCCATTCGATGCCCGCGTAGACGTCCTCGGTATTCTCGCGGAAGATCACAACGTCCAGCTTTTCCGGCTCCCGCATGGGGGAGGGAACGCCCTTGACCCATCGGCACGGACGGATGCAGGAGTATAGGTCCAGGACCTGCCGCAGAGTCACGTTCAAGGAGCGGATCCCCCCCCCCACAGGGGTCGTCAGGGGCCCCTTGATTCCCACCTTGAAGTCCCGGAGCGCCTGGAACGTCTCCTCCGGAAGCCACTCTCCAGTCTTTTCCCGAGCCTTTTCCCCAGCGAACACCTCCATCCAGACGATGGAGCGCTCACCGCCGAAGACGTGGTCCACCGCCGCATCCACGACCCTCCGCGTGGCCTTCCAGATGTCGGGTCCGATCCCGTCACCCTCCACGAAAGGTACGATGGGGTGAGAGGGAACCTCGAGGCGGCCGTCGTGGACCTGGATGGGCTCACCGTCGTCGGGAACACGGGCGTGGACGTACTTGGACATCGTATGGAGACTCCGAGAAAGCGGTATGGAAGTGGAAGGCCCCGGGCAGATCCAGGCATCTGCGTCATGAAGCGGACGCGCCCGGCCCCCGGTACTCCTCCTGATAAAGTTGAATAGCCCCGCAACTTAGGGGCCGATCGGCTCAGGAGGCAAGGCGCATAGGATCCCTCACCGCCGAGGCGGCTGTGCTCTCCGGCATTCCCGGCAGCGGAGGGCCGCCCCTTGATACGGCCGCCCGGTTTCGGGATGATGTTGCCGGAAGTGGCGGACGAGAAGTCCGACGGAGCACCCTGGGGTTTTCCTTCGAACGGGAGCCGCGATAGATGGACGAACGGATCGCACTGGTCACGGGCGGAACTGGTGGGTTGGGGCGGCACGTGGTGGCCGCGCTCATCCAGAACGGAATCCACGTGCACGTCCCCTGGATCGATGAGGACGAGGTGCCTGATTTGGAGGATCATCTCGGGGACCCCGCCGGCTCCCTGTACCTTCACCCGGCCGACGTCACGGAACCGGACGAGGTGGACGCCCTGGTGCAGGAGGTGGAGAAGGGCTCGGGCCGCCCCCCGGACATCCTCTGCAACCTGGTGGGCGCCTTCGCCTTCGCCTCCGTGGAAGCGACGGACCCGGAGCTCTGGGATACCATGATGACCCGGAATGCCCGGAGCGCCTTCCTCTGCTCCCGTGCGACGCTGGGCGGCATGCGAGGCCGAGGCTGGGGCCGGATCGTGAACGTGTGCGCCTTCCCCGCCCTCCTCCGAGGTGAGGCGGGCCTGGCAGCCTACTCGGCCTCCAAGTCCGCCGTCCTGAACTTCACGTACACCCTGGCCAAGGAAACCGTGGGTGAGGGGATCACGGTGAATGCCGTGGTACCCAAGATCATCGACACCCCCGGCAACCGCGAGGCCATGCCGGATGCGGACTTCTCCTCCTGGGTCCCTCCGGAAGAGATCGCCCGGGTGATCTCGTTCCTGGTGGGCGACGGAGCCCCCAGCCTCACCGGAGCGGCGCTGACCCTCACACGGGACTGAGGAATTCTTGGACCGCACGGGACTCCTCACCCATCCGGTTTCCCCTGCCAGTAGGTGAGATTAAGTTTCGTTCTCAACCACCGGACCCACCCGATCTCGAGAGGCTTTCCGGTCATGCGCACCGCTACCCTCGCCCCCACCCTGGCCCTCCTGGCGCTCTTCGTTGTGGGAGGCTGTGGCGTCGGGACCGATACCGACGTCGTGAACGTCTACAGCCATCGCCATTACGACACGGATCAGCAGCTCTTCGATACGTTCACTGAAGAGACGGGAATCCAGGTCCGGGTGGTGAGCGCCTCCGCCGACGAGCTCATCACCCGTCTGGAGCGGGAAGGGGCCCGCTCCCCCGCCGACCTCCTGATCACCGTGGATGCGGGACGTTTGCACCGCGCCAAGGAGCGGGAGCTCCTCCAGCCGGTGGAGTCGCCGGAACTGGAGGAGGCGGTCCCCCCCAACCTTCGGGACCCGGAGGGCTACTGGTTCGGGCTTACGACCCGGGCCCGGATCCTGGCCTACGCCCGGGACCGGGTCTCACCCGACGAGCTCTCCACGTATGAGGAGCTCACCGACCCCCGGTGGGAGGGCCGGATCCTGGTCCGATCGTCGGAGAACATCTACAACGTCTCGCTCATGGCCTCCCTGGTGGCGGCCCTGGGCCCGGAGGGAGCCGAGGAATGGGCCGCCGGTGTGGTGGAGAACTTCGCCCGCCCGCCACAGGGGAACGACACGGACCAGATCCGGGACGTAGCCGCCGGAGTGGGAGACGTGGCCATCGTCAACAGTTACTACGTGGGCCGCCTCCTGAACGCGGAGGACGAGGCCTCCCGGGAGCTCGCCCGTGGCGTCGGGGTCTTCTTTCCCAACCAGGACGACCGGGGGACCCACATCAATGTGAGCGGTGCCGGCATCACCGCCCACGCCCCGAACCGGGAGCACGCCATCCGGCTTCTGGAGTTCCTGGTATCCGAGGAGGCCCAGCGCCTCTTCGCCCAGGCCAACTACGAGTACCCGGTTCGAGACGGGATTCCGTGGGCTCCTTCCCTGGCCGAGTGGGGCGAGTTCCGAGCCGATGAGTTGAACCTGGCCCGGTTGGGGGAGCTCAACAACGAGTCGGTTCGGATCTTTGATCGAGTGGGATGGCCGTAGCTCGGGGCCTCACCGGGAGGATCGGCGCCGGCCTCCGTTCCATCCCGCAGCTCCGCTTCACCCTGACTCCCTGGACCCTGGCTACGGGTCTGGCGGTCGTTCTCATCCTCCTTCCCCTGGCCGTGATCGTGGTGGGGGTTTTCGGGGAACCCAGCGACACCTGGCGCCATCTGGCGTCCACGGTCCTCTCCCGATACATCGTGAATTCCACCGTCCTCATCGTAGGGGTGGGAGGGCTCACCCTCCTCCTGGGCATCGCCACCGCCTGGCTCGTCACCGCCTGCGACTTCCCCCTCCGACGGAGCTATCAGTGGGCGCTGGTCCTCCCCCTGGCCATCCCCACCTACATCGTGGCGTACACGTACGCCGAGCTCTTCGCCCACACGGGTCCCGTCCAGACCTTCCTGCAGCTCTTCATGGAGCCCAGCACCACCGCCCAGCTCCGTACGGGACTCATGTCCCTGGGAGGCGTCACGGTGGTGATGTCTCTGGTCCTCTACCCCTACGTTTATCTCATCACCCGAGCCTCCTTTCTGAAGCAGACGGGAGGGGTGTTGGAGACTGCCCGGATTCTGGGAAAGACGCCTTGGGCCTCCTTCTTCCAGGTGGCCCTCCCCATGGCTCGGCCGGGGATCGTGGCCGGAGTGACTCTGGTTCTCATGGAGGTACTGAACGAGTACGGAGCCGTGACGTACTTCGGCGTACCCACTTTCACCACCGGGATCTTCCGGGCCTGGTTCTCCTTGGGGGACGAGGACGCCGCCATCCGGCTGTCCGCCTGTCTCTTGGCTCTGGTCTTCGCCCTCATCCTCCTGGAGCGGGCGCAGAGGGGCCGGGCCCGGTTCGATGAAGGAAGGGGAAGTCGCCCGCCCCCGGCCCGATTCCGGCTCCGGGGATGGAAGGCGTGGGCCGCCACAGCCGCCTGCGGCGTGCCCGTGCTCTTCGGGTTCATTCTCCCCGTGACCCAGCTCGTGGCCTGGTCGGTGAGCACGGCTCCGGATTTTCTGGACCGGGACTTCCTCGTCCTGGCCCTGAATTCCTTCGGACTCGCCCTCACCGCCGCCCTGGTGGCCGTGGCGGTGGCGCTCCTGGTGGTCTACACCGTGCGCCTCCACCCCACCCCCATCCACAGATTGGCCGAGCGGGTGTCGGTCTTGGGCTACTCCATCCCCGGAGCTGTCATCGCCGTCGGGGTCCTCGTGCCCCTCATACGGGTGGATGGCTGGCTGGACGGGTTGGCGGGGGCGGTGCTGGGGATCTCCACCGGCCTCCTCCTCACCGGTACGGTGGTGGCTCTGATCTACGCCTATGTCGTTCGGTTCCTGGCCGTAGCGCTGAATCCGGTGGAGTCCGGCTTCCAACGACTGTGCGGAAATCTGGATGAGATGTCCCGTTCCCTGGGGGCCTCTCCCAGCCGAACGCTGGCTCGAGTCAATCTGCCCCTCCTGAAGGGAACCCTTCTCAGCGCCGGACTCCTGGTCTTCGTGGATGTGCTGAAGGAGCTCCCCCTCACCCTCATCCTTCGCCCATTCGACTTCGACACCCTGGCCACGAAGGCCTTTCAGCTGGCCTCCGACGAGCTCGTGGCTCAGTCCGCCCACCCGGCCCTCCTCATCATCCTCACAGGGACCCTTCCCGTCATCGTCCTGAGCCGCCTCATCGCCCGGGAGGAGCGTCCCGGTTGACCCTTCGGGAGAGGACCGGGATGATTCAACGGTGCCGAAAGGGCCCCGATCCTTTCGGCACCCCGACGCTGGACCTTGCTCACCGCCCACCACCACACGGAGACCGCTCCGGTGATCCACATCGATGAAGTCACCCTCCGGGAGATCCGCCTCCCTCTCCGGACCCCTTTTCGCATCTCCTCCGGTACGGTCTCCCACCGACGGATCCTCCTCCTTCAGCTCCGGGACCGCTCCGGAGCGGTGGGCTGGTCCGAGTGCGTGGCCGCGGAACACCCCAACTACAGTCCCGAGACCATCGACACCGCCTGGCTCATGCTTCGGGACTGGATCCTCCCCCTGGTCCTGGAGGCCCCGCTGGAGGCCCCGAATCACGTCCACCCTCGTCTGGAGCGGAAGGTGAGAGGACATCCCATGGCCAAGGCGGCGGCGGAGATGGGGATCTGGGAGTTGGCTGCCCGGATGGAGGGCGTCCCCCTGGCCCGGATGCTGGGGGGAACCCAGGACCGGGTCCCGGTGGGAATCTCGCTGGGGATTCAGGACTCCCCGGAAGCGCTGGTGGAGGTGGCCCGAGCCGCCCTGGAGGAGGGATACCGGAAGATCAAGCTGAAGATCGCCCCGGGAGAGGACTTCGACTACGTCTCCCGAGTCCGGGAGGCGTTGGGCTCGGAGGCTCCCCTCATGGTGGACGCCAACTCCGCCTACTCCCTGGGAGACGCACCGGAGCTGGCTCGCTTGGACGAGTTGGATCTCATGATGATCGAGCAGCCTCTGGACCGGACCGACCTCCTTCAGCATGCCCGGCTCCAGGAGCGCATACGCACCCCCATCTGCCTCGACGAGTCCATCGACTGCCTGGACCGGGCCCGGGATATGCTGGAGCTGAAGAGCGGTCGAATCGTGAACGTGAAGCCGGGACGGGTGGGAGGATTCGCTCCCGCCCTGGCCATTCACCACCTCTGCCAGAAGGGGGAGATCCCCGTCTGGTGCGGGGGGATGCTGGAGAGCGGGATCGGCCGAGCCCACAACGTGGCGCTGGCCTCCCTTCCCAACTTTCAGCTCCCCGGCGACCTCTCCCCCAGCGCTCGGTACTGGAGCCGGGACATCGTGGACCCGGAGTGGACTATGGACGAGGAGGGACGGGTCCAAGTTCCACTGGACCGGCCGGGGATGGGGGTCACGGTGGACGAGGAGCGGGTGGAAGCCCTGACGGTGCGCAGGGAGCGGATCGGGCCGGGGGGCTGAACTCCTTCGGGACACTGACCTCCTTGTGAGCCCGGAATTTTCGGTTTATCTTCGTTTTCGGCTTTTGTTCGCACCCTGTGCAGAGACACTCCCATGTCGGATCGGGACCGAAGACGAAGCAAAACCGCCCTCTGCCTCTGGCTCCCCACCTTCGAGCTCCGCGCCGAGCTGGTCCGATTTCCCGAGCTGGACGAGACCTCCGTGGCCCTTCTGGAAGAAGGGGGAGCGGGAAGGGTGAGTCAGGTCTCGGAGCGGGCCTGGGATGCCGGAGTCCGACCCGGCACCTCCGTTTCCGAGGCGGTGGGGGTCTGTCCGTCCCTCACCCTCCTGGAGCCCGACCCCACGCACTACGATGCGACTATGGAGGCGCTCCTGGAGACCCTGGGAGAGGTGAGCCCCATCCTGGAACCTCGCGGACGAGGCCGCATCTTCGTGGGGATGGACGGCATGGAACGCCTCT
>SKZC01000360.1 GCA_007127575.1 Gemmatimonadota bacterium | reverse complement strand
TGGTTCCTCTCGTAGAGAACGCAGCGTTCGTGACCTAGATGATACGAAGCGCTGATCCCCGCGAGCCCCGCTCCCAGGATCGTGATCTCAGGCATATGCAAAGTCACTCCGTGTAGTGGCTTCTGAATCGTGTGAGTACGAGGGGAAAGAGCAGGTGAAGGGCACCGGCCCGGTCACTCCGCTTGCCGGAACACGTCGGCGAGGTCCCGCTCGAAGGGGGGGAGCCGCTGATCCTTCTCCGATACGATCCGCACTTCGGCGTGGGGCCAGTCGATGTCGAAGAACGGGTCGTCCCAGCGAATCCCCCCTTCCGCGCCGGGGGCGTAGAACTCGGACATCTGGTAGAACACTTCCGTATCGTCCTCCATTGTCTGATACCCGTGGGCGAACCCCTTGGGGACGTAGAGCGCGGCTCGGTTTTCGGCGGAAAGAAGCACCCCTTCCCACGAGAGGTAGGTGGGGGAATCGGGCCGAAGGTCGATAATCACGTCGTGGATCGCACCTCGGGTGCAGCGAACGATCTTGACCTCCCCGTGGGGCGGCACCTGGAAGTGCATCCCCCGAAGCGTTCCCTTCTTCCGGCTGTAGGCAACGCTCGCCTGAACGAGGCGCGGCTCCAGGCCCTGCTCCTCGAACTCCCGCGCGCACCAGACCCGGGCGAAGAAGCCTCGCTCGTCCTCGTGCCGCTCTGGCTCGATGACCCATGCACCTTCCAACTTCAACCGCGTGAATCGCATTCCCTCTCTCCCCTGTGATGGCACACTGGCCAGTCTTCGTCGGGGCCATGGCCCCTGGTGCTGTGGCGTGGCGGCCACACCTGAGGACCGGCCCCGGCTGAGCCCCCCCTGCCCTGCTAACGACCCACCACGCTCCCATGCGCCGGTGTATGAGCGTGGCTGAGATGCCGACGACGGTCCGCGGTCGCCGCCCTGTCAGGCAAGCTCCTCACCTCGGCCTCGGACGGTGTCCTGGAAGGGGGTCGGCCGAGTCCACCGGTCTCCGAAATGTGAGGGGCAAGTCGCATGCCCGTGCCTCGCGACGGCCGACAGGATGTGGAGGGGCCGAAGGCTGCGGGAGGTGAACTTGGACGAGGGAGGAAGAGGCGGGGGGTAGCGTGGTGGTCCGTGGCCCGAACCTTGGATCCGCGGGCCGGGAGCTTCCGGTGGTGGAGGTAGGCTACAAAGACTGCGGCGGCCTGTAGGAGAAGATCGAACGCCGCATGATCGAGGGGATACCGGACCCGGGCGAACCATCCCAGGCTCTCTATCTCGGGTTCCGAGTGACTCCGTGGACGGGAGAGAGGTTGCCCACCCGCCGGAGGATCTCGGCTACGGCCTGATCCACGGAGGTCTCGGAGGTGTCCACCTCCACCTCCGGGGATTCCGGAGCCTCGTAGACCCCCACGCTCCCCGGAAGGGGGCCCACAGACCCGTTTGCCTCCTTCCGATAGAGCCCCTTGGGATCCCGGGCCCGGACCACCTCCAGGGGCGCGCGTACGTGGATCTCCAGGAACCGATCCTCGGGGAATCGCGCCCGCACCCTGCGTCGGTCATCCCGAAAGGGGGAAACAAAGCTGCAGAGGACCACGAGACCGTGCTCGAAGAGGAGCTGGGTCACTTCCGCTACCCTCCGGATGTTCTCCATCCGGTCCTCCTGGCTGAAGGCCAGGTCGCCGCAGAGGCCATGGCGAAGCTGATCCCCGTCCAACAGCACCGTGTCCACTCCCTCCTGGAAGAGGCAACGCTCCACCGCACGCGCGATGGTGGACTTTCCAGCCCCGGACATCCCGGTGAACCAGAGGACGTGCGCGCCGTATCCGTTCCGGATCTCCCTCGTGGGCCGCGGCACATTCCACCCCTCCCAGGTCACATGGGGCGATACCGGGCGCACATCGGCGGACGGAGGCGAGGGCGGGGGGACGGGTTCCACCCGCCGAACCTCTCCGCGGATCATTCCGGCGGCCACGGTCCCGTGGGTGTGCGCGTCCACCAACACGAAGCTCCCTGTGGCCGTGTTCACCCGGTAGGAATCGAAAAAGACAGGCTGGGAGGCAGTAATCTCCACCCGGCCAATCTCGTTCAGGGAAAGAGTGGATGCAGGCTCGCGGTGCAAGGTGTCCACGTCCACCCGGTACTCCACCTTCTCCACGAAGGCCTGGACGTCCCGGGTGGTATGCAGGAGCAGATAGGA
Organism: Gemmatimonadota bacterium; assembly: GCA_007127575.1. Lineage (GTDB taxonomy): Bacteria > Gemmatimonadota > Gemmatimonadetes > Longimicrobiales > Gaopeijiaceae > SKZC01. Next base: position 1,351 of record SKZC01000360.1, on the reverse strand, counting down.
GCGCGAGGGCTCCAGTGGCGCCTCGTCCAGCCAGCAGAGATACGCCTCGAAGCGATTCGCCACACTGGGAACGTTCTTCGGTCTGACCAGCATGTCTCCCCGGGATATGTCCAGCTCGTCCTCCACCGACAGGACCACGGCCTCACCGACCCGGGCCTCGGTGCGAGGACCCTCGAAGGTGTCCACCCTCCGAACCCGTGTGGACCATCCGGAGGGGAGGACCACCACTTCCTCTCCAGGCCGTATCGATCCCGACGCCACCGTCCCCGCCAGTCCCCGGAAGTCCTGGTTGGGCCGGATGACGTACTGCACGGGAAAACGGAAGTCGATGGCGTTTCTGCGCCCCCGTAGGTTCACGGTCTCCAGTGTGTGGAGCAAGGGTGCACCCCCGAACCAGGGCATCCTCTCGGAGCGAGACACCACGTTGTCCCCCAGGAGCGCCGAGATGGGAAGGAACGAGACCTCAGTGAGCGTCAAATCCTTGGCGAAACGCCGGAAGTCGTCCCGAATCTCTTCGAACACCTCCTCGGACCAATCCACCAGGTCCATTTTGTTCACCGCCACGATGACGTGAGGGATCCCCAACAGGGACGCGATGAACGCGTGCCTCTTGGACTGGGTCACCACCCCCTTGCGTGCGTCCACCAGAATGATCGCGAGATCCGCGGTGGACGCCCCGGTCACCATGTTGCGAGTGTACTGCACATGTCCCGGCGTATCGGCGATAATGAACTTCCGCTTGGGCGTAGCGAAATAGCGATACGCTACATCAATGGTGATCTTTTGCTCCCGCTCGGCCCGAAGTCCATCGGTGAGGAGGGCCAGGTTCATCCCCTCCTCCCCGTACTTTCGGCTCGCCCCGGCCACCCACTCCAACTGGTCCTCGAACACCGCCTTGGAATCGTACAGTAGCCGTCCGATGAGGGTGCTCTTCCCGTCGTCCACACTCCCGGCGGTGCTGAACCGCAGGAGATCCATCCGGGACCCGGTGACCCCGGCGGACACCTCTGGCTTCGTCGTTCCCTTCGTCTCTGCATCCCCCACGTTCACCCCTGGAACGGATGTCATCAGAAATACCCCTGCCGCTTCCGGTCCTCCAGGGAGCTGTCCGAACGCCGATCGTCGGACCTGCCGCCTCGTTCGGTGACCCGGATCGCAGCGGTTTCGGCGATGACTTCGTCGATGGACCGGGCCTGTGACTGGAAGGCCCCGGTGCAGGTCACGTCACCAATGGTGCGAAAGCGAACCATTTGGGTCTCCACCTGGTCGGAGGGCTGAAGCTGCAGGAACTCACTGTGAGCCAGAAGGACTCCGTTCCGCCGGACCACCTCCCGTTGGTGGGCGAGGTAGA
>SKZC01000241.1 GCA_007127575.1 Gemmatimonadota bacterium | reverse complement strand
TCGAGCCGGTGGGGTCGATTCGTCCCGGGAGATCATGGGCCCAGGGCGATGCACCGGTCCGGGGGGAAGTACCGGCTCCTTCCGGGCGGGCCCTTCCCACCCACACGAGGAGCACCAGCGCCACTGGATCCAGGGTGGCAACAGGAAGGACCAACGGGGGCGGACCAGGGCCGTGTCACGGAAACAGGCAGGGCAATCCCGAACCGGTCGGATCACCAGTAGGGTGAGGAAGCCCACGGCAACGAGCCGCAGCACCACCAGGAGCAGCAGGACAGTAAAGGCGATCACAGCCGGATCCCTGCCGGGAATACGCTTCAGGTGGGGTCCCGGACGAGGGACCCCTCACTGGATTCTCGGGTTCCCGTGGACAGGTGTCAACGCCCTCCTCTTCTACGGGGGCGGGCCGGCACTCGGCACGAACGCGCACAAGACAACGGAGAACGAGGATGCCCGACGAACCTGAAGCGTCCCCCGTCCCGCTCCGTCGGACCCGGGACGACCGGATGCTGGCCGGTGTCCTGGGGGGAATGGCGAGGAAGTGGGAAGTTCCCGCAAACCGACTCCGGATCGCCTACGTCATCCTTTCGGTGCTCTCGGCGGGCTTCCCCGGGTTCCTCCTCTACCTCCTCCTCTGGTACGTCCTCCCGGAGGAACCCGGGGACACGCCATCAGGAGGTTGACGACTCTGGCCCTCCCGGACTGCACAGCAGCTCGGCCTCCCCTGGCGCCCGTCCACGGCTCAGGACCTCCCAGCCGTAACCCAGCTCCCGAAGGATCTCCAGACAGCGGGCCTCCACCTCCGGGCCGTGGGTGGCCAGAAAGAGACGCGGCTCATGGCGGCGAAGAAACTCCATCCCCCCTTCCAGCACCCCCACCTCTCCCCCCTCCACATCCACCTTGATGAAGTCCGGAGGGCGGAGGTCCTCCACGGCCAGAAGATCGTCCAGGGCGAGAACCGGTACCGTGGCGGCTCCAGAGGCAGAGAGACGTCCCGTACCGGAGCCACGGCGGGCATCGAAGGACGCCCGTCCGGTCTCCCGTCCCACTGCGGATGTGACCACCCGCACGTTCTCCACCCCATTGGCTTTCAGATGGACTCGAAGGAAGCGAAGGTTGATTCCTCGGGGCTCGAAGGCCACCACATGCCCACCCGATCCCACTCGGCGGGATGCCAGCACGGTCGTGTAGCCCACGTGTGCCCCCACATCATAGACGACGTGTCCGGGCTTCAGCAGTCGGTCCATGGCCTGGGACTTCTCGGCCTTGAAGTCGCCCCGAATGAACCGGACTCCGCTCGCCGGAGACCACCGAGCCCCTTTCAGAGGACCTTCCCGGATTCGAAAGGTGAGTGGGGCCACCAGGTATTTCAGCTTCGCCCGGATCCCTTCCCCCTTCGCTCCACCGGCATCGACCGCCCGACAGTCCTCTCCCGGTAACCCCTCGGACACCCGCTTCCACTCCCTCTAGAGAATCTCCCCACGGACTCCTTGGGATACGGTGCCCCGCCCCGCGGTGTCAACTGTGGCCATGGCCCAGGCGGCCTCCAGACGGTCCTCCGACACCCCGCCGACCCGTAGAAGGCCGTTGAAGAAGTACAGGGACCACCGAGAAGGGGTCTTGCGGCCCTGGTCTAGGCGGAGCTCCGAAAGCGATGCCTCGTGCATCGGTGAGGGGCTCCAACGACGATCCACGGCCGCAACCCCCCTTCTCCGTACCGGTTGGGGCGGCAGGGAGCCCCCTCGGTCGTTGGCGCCCCTCGACGTAGCTTGGGGCTATGCCTTCGGGTCGCCGCCTACGAGGCGGCTCCCTGGCGCTCCCAACGGTGGCGTCCTGTACTTCTTCAACGGCCTTTTAGCGCCTCCCGCCGTCAATACCCCGCCCCCTCCGGATCCCCGGCTTCCGGGCCCGCTGGCTCCTCCCCTTCGCCGGGCCTAGCTTTCTCCTGGCGTATCCGGAAGGGTTCACGGGACGGGGGACGAGACCCTCCCCCCGACGGCGGCGCCCTGGCGAGAACCACCGTTCCATCCATTGGACGAGGCATCCGAACATGGCCGAGAGCAGAACCGTCATCCAACGCAGCCTCGTGGCCGGGCTATTGGCCGCCGCCCTGCCAAGCTTCCTCGCCGCTCCTCTGCCGGCGGCGGCCCAATCCATGGACCCCACCGCCAGCGTGGATTCCATCTTCCAGGCGTGGGACTCGGAGGAGACTCCGGGCTGCGCCGTGGGGGTGTCCCGGGACGGCGAGCCGGTCCTGGAGCGGAGCTACGGAATGGCGGACCTGGAGCATGGAATCCCCAGCACCTCCGAAACCATCTACGAGGCCGGCTCCGTCTCCAAACAGTTCACCGCCGCAGCCGTCATCCTCCTGGCGCTGGATGGCGAGCTGGCCCTGGACGACGATGTCCGGGACTACGTGCCCGAGCTCCCGGATTACGGCCATACCATCACGCTCCGCCACCTCCTGAACCACACCAGTGGACTCCGGGACTGGGGAAGCGTGGCGGCGCTTTCCGGCTGGGGACGTGGGAGCCGGACCCACACCCACGAGCACGTCGTGGAGATCATTTCCCGACAGAGCGCACTGAACTACCCTCCCGGCGACCTCTACTCGTATACCAACTCGGGCTACAACCTCCTGGCCATCATCGTGGAACGGGTGAGTGGAACCTCCTTCGCGGACTTCTCCCGGGAGCGAATCTTTGAACCGCTGGGTCTGGAAAGCACCGAATGGCGGGATGACTACCGTCGCCTCGTCCCGGGTCGGGCCACGGCATACTCCCCGGCGGGAGAAGGCTTCCGAATCAACCAGCCCATTGAAGACGTCCACGGCAACGGAGGACTCCTCACTACCGTGGGCGACCTCCTCGTCTGGACCGAGAGCCTGGAAGCCGCCACGCTGGCGGGCCCCAATTTCGTGGAGCTCATGCAGGAGACCGCGGTCCTGAACGACGGGCGCCCCATCACGTACGCTTCGGGGATCCGGGTGGACGACTACCGGGGCCTGGAGCGCGTGAGCCACACCGGCTCTACCGCCGGCTACCGGGCCTATCTGGCCCGCTACCCGGAGGAGCGCCTGGCCGTGGCCATGCTGTGCAACGTCTCCGCGGTCAGCACCGGGGGCACCGGAGGTGCGATTTCGGACGTCTTCCTTCCCGATCTGCCGGAAGAGGCCCCCGTGACGGTCACCGTGGAGTTGGACTCCGGCGAGCTCCAGTCCGTCATCGGCCTATACCGGAACCAGACCACCGGGGAACCCCTCCGTCTGGTCCTGGAGGAGGAACAGCTCCGCATCGACGGCGGTCCCGATCTCCATGCGCTGGGTCCGGACCGGTTCCAGCTGGGGTCGGGGGCGACGCGGTTGGAGTTGGAGCCTCAGGCGGACGCTTCTCGGCCCCTTTTGCGCCGGAGCGAAGACGGATGGCACGACGCCACCTACGAGCCCGTGGAGCCGGCGGAGCCCAACCTGGATATCCTGGTGCAGTACGCCGGCGATTACCATAGCCCCGACGCCCGGGCCACCCTCACGGCCACCGTGGAGGACGGGAC
>SKZC01000443.1 GCA_007127575.1 Gemmatimonadota bacterium | reverse complement strand
GTGGCGCTGGCGGGGTGCGATTCACCCCAGGAAGATCGAGGCGATTCAGTGGCCTGGGCGGCGTCTGATGGAGCGACGGAGGCTCCTCGACTTGAGGTGGACCCCTTCTGGCCTCGACGCCTGCCCGGCAACGGGATTCTGGGACAGGTGGCCGGTCTCTCCGTGGACCAGAGGGACCATGTTTGGATCGTCCACCGGCCCCACACGGTGAGTTCGTTCAACTTAGGTGCCACGGAGGACCCTCCTGCGTCTCTGTGCTGCGTCCCGGCCCCGCCCGTCATCGAGTTCGATCCCGAAGGGAACGTGGTTCGGGCCTGGGGCGGGCCAGGGGAAGGGTACGACTGGTTCGAGAACGAGCACGGGATCCACGCGGACCAGGACGGCTTCATCTGGGTGGCCGGGAATGGGAGTCAGGACCACCACCTCCTGAAATTCACCCGGGACGGGGAGTTCGTCCTCCAGATCGGTGCTCCAGGAGAGAGTCGGGGGAGCGACGATCCCGAGGCGGTGAATCGAGCCGCTGCCATGGTGGTGGACCCTGAGGAAAACGAGCTCTACGTCGCCGATGGGTACGGAAACCGAAGGGTGGTGGTCTTCGACGCCGAGTCCGGAGCGTACCGGCGGCACTGGGGCGGCTCCGGGGAGGACCCGGTGGACGAGGACCCCGGTCCGTACGACCCGGAGGAGGGGGCGGGCTCCGGCTTCCGCACTCCGGTCCACGGGATCGCCGTCTCCCGGGACGGGCGCGTCTACGTGGCGGATCGCACGAACAACCGACTTCAGGTCTTCCGGAAGGACGGGACCTTTCTTCAGGAAGTGTACGTGCAACCGGCGACGCTCATGTCCGGCTCCGTGTGGGATGTGGCCCTCTCCCGGGACCCGGAGGAGCGCTGGATCTACATCCCCGACGGTACCAACGACATGATCTGGATCCTGGAGAGGGAGAGCCTGGAGCCGGTGGAGCGGTACGACGCCCGAGGGGGACGGGGGGCGGGGCAACTCGTTCGGGCCCACAACCTGGATGTGGACTCCCGAGGGAACGTGTACGTCTCCGAGGTGGAGCCAGGCCACAGGGTACAGAAGTTTCGGCCATCCCCCTGACCTCCCTGTTTGGGGATGGGCCGTCCCTCGGTCCTTCCCTTACCCTCCCCCAAAGGGATCGAAGGAGGGCCCCCCTTTCCCCCCTTTTCCCTTGGGGCTCTCGTGTCGAGCTCGGCCGTATCCACCGTCTTCCGTCCGGCTGATTCGCCGCTCCGCCACCAGCGCCTCCAGCACCAGCTCGCACGCCGCCACTCGGCGTCCCGGTGGCGCCGCGTCAGAGGCGAGTCCCACGTCGGCCGCCAGGGGGAGGAGTCCCGGCACCTGCTGAAACCCCTTCACGCACGCCGAGGCCGCCGCGTCTTCCGAGACCTGAAGGGCTCCTCCCCCTTCGAAGTATTCCACGATGGACTCCACGTCCGCGCCGCCTGCCCGGTGGCGGAAGGTCTCGCCGGCTGCACGGCTCACGAGCTCCCGAGCGATGGGGTCGGCGCCCTGGAGTTCTCCTTCGTACTCCAGCTCCAGCTTGCCCGTGATGGCCGGCAGGGCGGCATAGATGTCTCCGATTCGGGGGATGGACGGCGACTCGCCACCTGTGTGGGTGCGCCGCTCTGCGTTGGAAACGGCGGCTTCAAGGACGGCGATGGGCATCCGTTGGCTCACTCCGGAGCGCTGATCGATGCGCTTGTCCCCTCGGGCGAGGAAGGCGATCCGCTCCACCACCTCGGCCACGAAGTCCGGGACTTCCACAGGCGTCTCGCCCCGCTCGGTCCAGGCCTCCTGGGCGGTGATCTCCATCCCCGCCTCCACCGTTCGGGGATAGTGGGTGCGAATTTCCGCCCCGATGCGATCCTTCAAAGGGGTGATGATCTTCCCTCGGGCGGTGTAGTCCTCAGGGTTCGCCGTGAAGACCATCTGGAGGTCCAAGGCCAGGCGGACCGGGTATCCTTTGATCTGGACGTCACCCTCCTGGAGGATGTTGAAGAGCCCCACCTGGATCTTTCCGGCCAGGTCGGGGAGCTCGTTCACGGCGAAGATCCCTCGGTTCGCCCGGGGGAGGAGTCCAAAGTGCATGGTGAGCTCGTCGGCCAGAACATGACCACCCCGAGCCGCCTTGATGGGGTCCACGTCTCCCACCACGTCAGCGATGGTGACGTCCGGGGTGGCCAGCTTCTCCACGAATCGTGCTTCCCGGGGGAGCCAGTCCACCTTGGCAGCCCCCCCCTCCTCCTCCAGAAGGAGCCGTCCGTAGCGGGAGACGGGCCGGAGCGGGTCGTCGTTCACCTCGCTTCCCGCAAGGATGGGGATCTCATCGTCCAGGAGATCCACGAGTTGACGCAGAATGCGGCTCTTGGCTTGCCCTCGGAGCCCCAGGAGGATGAAGTCCTGTTTCGCCAATAGGGCGTTGACGAGAGCGGGGATCACCGAGTCCTCGTACCCCACGATTCCGGGGAAGAGGACGTCCCCCTCCTCGAGTTTTCGTACAAGGTTGCGCCGGATCTCTTCCTTCACCGAACGGGGTTGGTAGCCGGATTCCCGGAGCTCTTCGACGCTGGTGGGACGATTACTGGACATGAGGCCTCGAGGGGACGGGTCTGCCGGAGCTGGGAGCGAGATGCCCCAGCGGGCCGTGACGCGGTCGACACGATTGGCTAAGGTAGTGCCGGCCCGCCACCGCCGCGTAGGGGGCGGTCCACCGAGTCGGGATGTCCGATAATCACCGGACTCGAGGTGAGGTTCCCCCTCGGCCGGTACCACCACGAGGAATTGGAATGTCGGAACGGATGAAGGACGGAGGTTCACTGAACCCCCTTCGATATCAGCCCAAGCTTCCGCAAGAGCGCCTGATCCGAGAGGAAGCCCCGGACGAGGAAGCGGTTCCCATGGACGTCCTCTTCGTAGGGGGCGGACCTGCCGGCCTGGCCGGAGCCATCGAGCTGGCGCGACTGGTAAAGGAGGACAACGAGGCGGGGGGAGAGCTGGGAGAGCTGGAGATCGGTGTCCTGGAGAAATCGGCGGAGCTGGGCGAACACAACCTTTCGGGGGCGGTGGTGAATCCTGGTCCCTTCCGCGAGCTCTTTCCGGACCGTTCGGACCAGGATCTTCCGTTCCGTACCCCCGTCTCCAAGGAAGCCGTCTACCTCCTCCGGGAATCCGGCGCCCTCCGGCTTCCCACGCCGCCCACCATGAAGAACCATGGCAACTACGTGGCGTCCATCTGCGAGGTCGTGCGCTGGATGGGAGAACGGGCCGAGGAGGCGGGGGTGAACGTCTTCCCTGGATTCCCAGTGGACTCCCTGCTGGTGGAGGGAAACCAGGTCATCGGGGTCCGGACGGCGCCTGCGGGTTTGGACCGGTCCGGGGAGCCGGGCTCGGGATACACCCCGGCCATGGATCTGACGGGACGGGTCACGGTGTTGGCCGAGGGGACCCGGGGGGCCTTGACCCAGGCGTATGAAGCGTGGCAGGGGATCGGTTCCGAGAATCCCCAGATCTACGCCTTGGGAGT
>SKZC01000375.1 GCA_007127575.1 Gemmatimonadota bacterium | reverse complement strand
CAGAAGATGAGGACCCAGCTCACCACCGAGAAGACGAGGAGGATGGCCAGGATCAGCTTCGTGGGAAAGGTTCCGTGGACCACCATATCCCAGGCGGTTTCCGGTGGCGCGGCCTGGAGGAGAAAGGTGAGGATCGCGTTCATCGAGACGGCCTGGTGGTTTCAATCGTCATGTGCCCAACGAGGTCCCTGTCTTGGTAGCGGCAATGTACTGGAACGTTTCCCGCAAGCCGTCCTTCAGGCTCCACTTGGGAGCCCAGCCGCGAGCCGTAAAACGTTCGATGTCCAGGGTGGAATGGCGAAGCTCACCGGCCCGGGGGCTTCGGAACACCCGGCCCGTGCGGAGGTTGGCCACGCTCTCCAGCGTATCGGCCAGACGGTTGACGCTGGTACCCACCCCCGTCGCCACGTTGAAGGCGCGGGAGTCGATTCCTCCTTCCGCGGGAAGGGGGAGTTCCGCAGCCTTCAGGTTGGCGTGAGCCACATCTTTCACGTAGACGTAATCTCGCGTCTGCTCCCCATCGCCGAAAATCAGGAGTTCCTCCCCGGAAAGGAGGCGATGCGAGAAGATCGCTACTACACCCGCCTCCCCATGGGGATCCTGGCGCGGACCGTACACGTTGGAGTAGCGAAGTGCCACGTACTCCAACCCCTGGACCGTCCGATAATAGTGGAGGTACTGCTCCCCGGCGAGCTTGGAGACGCCGTAGGGAGAGAGGGGAAGCTTGGGCGCGGTCTCAGGGGTGGGGATTTCCTCCGGCTCCCCGTAAACCACCCCCCCGCTGGACACGTAGATCACCCGGTTCACGCCCGTCTCCACCGCCCCTTCCAGGAGGTTGAGGAGCCCCAGGACGTTCACCCGTGCGTCGTGGATGGGGTCTCGGACGGAGACCCGGACGTCGATTTGGGCGGCGTGGTGATTCACCAGGTGGAACCGGACATCACCCATGAGCTCCCGGACCGTCCGGCTCTTGATGTCCGCCTCCAGGAGCTCCACTCCGTCGGGGACGTTTTCCCGCCTGCCGCTGGAAAGGTCGTCCACCACCCACACCCGGTCTCCCCGGGCCAGATGGCCGTCCACCACATGGCTCCCGATGAACCCGGCCCCGCCGGTGACCAGAACCCGAAGGGGCTCCCCGTCGGGGTCCAGCCCCTCGCCGGCTGGCGGCGGTTCCCCTCCATCTCCTCCCATCGACATCTCTTCCCTCCGTTTCTCAGGGCTGTCGGGCACCCTCATCCCCCTTTCGCTGCGAGACCCGTTCGGTGACTTCGTCTTCGGTGCGCTCTTCCTTTCCCTCTCCCTCTCTCTCTCCCTCACCCTCGTCGTCCGCCCCGTCGTCTTCCATCCCATACAGGTAGCGCACCGCCTCCACGATCTGATCCCGGTCCCGGTGACGCACCCCTTCCCGGAGGCGTACCGTGGGGTCGTGCAGGAGCTTGTTCATGAACCGGCGGGAGAACTCCTCCACCCGGGTCCGGTCCTCCTCCGGGAGATGGGGAAGACGCTGGAAGAGCCGCTCCAGCTCGTCGCTCCGGATTTCCTCTCCCCGACCTCGGAGGTGCCGGATCACCGGGACCACCTCCTGGGACGCGAGCCATTTGTGAAACTCCTCCAACTGCGCCCCGATGAGCCGCTGCGCCTTGGGGATGGCATCCTTCCGGATCTGGACATGCTCCTCCACGATCTGTTGGAGGTCGTCCAGGTTGTACAGGAAGACGTTGGGCTCGTCTCCCAGCGCGGGATCCACGTCCCGAGGGATGGCGATGTCGATGACGAAGAGAGGCTGGCGGAGCCCGTGGGGGAATGCCTCCTGGAGCACGTTGCGGGAGAGGACGGCGTGGGGGGCGGCCGTGGAGGACAGGACGATGTCCGCCGATCCCACCGCCTCGGGGAGTCGGTCGAACGGGACGGCGTGGCCCCGGAGTCGCTCCGCCAGATTCACCGCCCGCTCATACGTGCGATTCGCCACGATGACGCCCTCGGCCCCCTCCCGGCCCAGAGCTTCCACGATGAGCTCGCCGGTATCTCCGGCGCCCAGAATAAGGACGTTCTTGCCCCGGAGGGCCCCGAAGATCTTCCCGGCCAGCTCCACCGCCACCGAAGCCACCGAAGCGGCTCCTTCGCCCAGCCCGGTCTCCGCCCGGACGGTTCCTCCCACCGCCAGCGCCATCTGGAAGAGGCGGTTCAGAACCGTGTCCGCCATGGGAGGTTCCAACGCCAGCTCCGTGGACATTTCGTAGGCGTCTCGGACCTGGCCCTGGATCTCCGCCTCACCCGTGACCATGGAGTCCAGCCCGGACGTCACCCGGAAGAGGTGCCGGGCAGCCTCCAGCCCGTGGTGCTGGAAGAGGTACGCCCGGACCCCCTCCTCCAGCGGCCCCACCTTTCGCGCCAGAAGCTCCTCCAGCGTCTCCATCCAGGACTCGTCCTCCCCTGGGAGGAGGTAGAACTCGGTGCGGTTGCAGGTGGAGAGGAGGACGGCTTCCCGCACGTCCGCCTTGGAGCGGAGGGAGATGAGGGCCCGGGACGCCTCCGCCCGTCCGAACCAGAATCGCTCCCGCACCTCGATGGGAGCAGTGCGGTGGCTCACCCCCACCACCGTGAAGGGAAATCGCTCTCGCGAGCCCGTGCCCGAGGCCTCCGGTTCCGCCGACATCCTAGAGAAACAGCCCTTCGGCGCCTACGGTCACGCGAAGTACCACGAAGACCGCCACCACCACGGCGAACCCCAGCACGGCGGCCACCGCCCCCCGGTACTCCGGTCGGCCGCCCTGTCGTCGGACCAGCATGACCCCCAGGAAGCAAAACCAACTCAGCACGGACCAGATCACCTTCGGGTCCGCCATTTCCAGCGAGCCCCGGTAGGTGAGGGTCCAGGCCCAGGCCAGAGCCAGGGAGAGGCTCAACGCCCCGAATCCCAACCAGATCCCGATGCGGCCCAGGGCATCCAGGGTGGCCAACGGAGGGACGAAGCGGAAAACCTTCCCGAACCGCTTCGTCTTGAGCTCGTGGAACTGGATCAGGTAGAGCGCGCCCGCCGCGAAGGCCAGGGCGAAGGCCTGAAAGCCCACGAAGGCAAACGCCACGTGCAAAATGAACCCCGCCCCCTGAAAGTCGAAGTCGGCGCCGGTGGGCTGGACCCCCACCACCAGGGCCACCACCTGGAGGGTGATGACGAACGGGAGGAGCACGATGGCCACTCGGGCCACCTCCTGCAGCGGGAAGAGGACCACCAAGGCCACCGCCCCGACGAAGGCAAGGGTGGAGAGGGCCGCCCCTGGGCCCACCAGCGGAAGCTCGCCATGCTCCACAGCGAAGAGAGTGAGCGCCACTCCGTGGAGGAGCAGCCCCGCCACCGCCAGCACCGACGCAGAGGTGGGAGCCCGGCCTCGGGACCCGCTCCAGAGGAAGCGGACCCAGAGCCCGAACGCACCAATGTAGAAAGCGAGAGCCGCGAGATGGATCAAGCCGGAGGTCTCCCCGAACGAAGGACGGGATGAAGGCTCACGGCATCCGGCGCTGGAGACGGACGGGAAGACCGGACCGCACCTCCCGGGAGGTG
>SKZC01000320.1 GCA_007127575.1 Gemmatimonadota bacterium | reverse complement strand
TATCACGGGGTTTCCGGGGGAGACGGAGGAGGACCACCGGGCCACCGTGGAGCTCGTGGAGGAGCTCCCCTACACGTACGCCCACGTCTTCCCGTTCTCGCCCCGGGAGGGGACCGTGGCCGCCAAGCTCCAGGCGGAGATGCCCGTGCCCCAGCGGGTAGCGGGGGAGAGAAGCAAGGAAATACGCGACGTTGTGCGTGCGAAGGGGGAGGCGTACCGGCGTCGGCGGGCCGGCACGAGGGCGAGGGTGGTCCTGGAAGGGGAGGGCCGCTATGGGCTCACCGAGGACTATTTGCGGGTGCAGGTGAAGGGGCCACCGCCGGACGACAGCCGGATCCTCCACGACGCGAAGCTGGCCGAGGCACAGGGAGAGCTTGTAGCCATTTTGGAGCCCCGGTGAGCGTCTCCCAGCCCCCGAAGTTCGGGCTCACTTTCCGGTGCGACGGAGAACCCAGATCTCCAGGAGGGACCATTCCTCGCCTGGATAGTTCTCCTGCTCCAGGGGGGAGAGGCGTCGGTGACGGGTGGCTCGGCTCCCGACGAACTCCAGGGAGTCCAGGAGCGTCCGCTTCGTTGCGTCCGCCTTCTCCAGGCCGAAGGGGTTCAGGAAGTTGACGAGCAACTAGCCCTCCTTTTCTCCCCGGGCGAAGCTCTCCACCACCTGACGGACCGCCGCGGGGTCCAGATAGACCAGGGCGGCCGTGGAGATGACGATGTCCGCCTCGCCAAGCGCCGTATCCACAGCATGCTTCTGCTCCGCCGTGGGTACGTTCAGGTCCACCACCACGGTCTCGTGGAAGAGCCCGACCTTTTCGCCGTAGGCCATGGCGCTAGGGGAGATGTCGATGCCGGTGCTTCGGGCCGGAAAGCGTCGTTCCCCGTCGATGGTGAGGCAGGACTTCTCGTCTCGCCAGTTCTGACGGATGGCCTCGTAGTCCATCCCGTAGAGGGTGGCCATGGTGGTGTTTCCGAAGCAGGCGGCCAGATCGACGAAATTCAGCACCGTGCCCTGGTCGGCCTGACGGCGGGCCTACGGGAGGATGAGCCGATCGAACTCGGCCCGGTTGAAGCGGTCCGAGATGTACTCCAGCTCATCCAGGATACGCTCCTTGAAGGGCACCGGCGTCTTCGCCTCGTAGATGTCATCGAAGTGCTGCTTCTTCTCTTCCGTTTTCACTCCGCCTTTCCCCACCTTGCGACTCCCATGTCGGTGTGTCGAATGTTGGACTATCGTGGGGCGAGCCCCGCCTACATGAAGCTCGAGCGACCTTCAGGAGGATGCAACCGGGGACGGGTCAATGAACCGTAGAACCTTCCTACGAAGGGGCCTGGAGACGGGGGGATGCTTCCTCGCTCTGTCGGGACTCCTGTCCGGGCAGGCGTCCGGGGTCAGCAGGGCAGGTGGATCCAGGAGAGCCCGCTCCCTCCGGTTCCCGGCTATCCTCCAGGCCGAAGCATTCGCTTCGGCCGGCGGGCCGGACGCCCGGTACCACGCTCTGGTCCACCGGGAGGGGAGCGCGGCGGAAAAGGCCCTCCTCACCACCCCGTTCCCGGACCAGGAGGTGGCACGGACGTTTCGGGACCAGGGGGCCCGGGACGGCGGAGGCGTACCCATGTCCGCCTGGTCCCTCCGGCGGGTTCCCCTGGTGCCGCAGCCGGACCGCCGGGTCCGGGGCTCACGCGTGCGCCTGGTCGTGGAGTGGGACGGATGGAGGCGACCCCGCGATCTGGACTCCCTGCTGGAAGATCCGGGGGGCCGGGGCGTGTCGGTCCGGTTCGGCGGAAATGAGGAGAACAACCATCACTGGGATTCGGGTTGCATCGTCTGCCTCTTCAGTTGCCCGGGAGGCGTCGTGTCCAATGCCCACTACACCATCCGGGATCACGTCCGAGACGTCACGAGCTTCTCCCCGGTTTCAGACCTGCCCCCGGACGGGACCGAGGTGACGGTGACGCTGGAGCTCGTTCAGGACGGCTGACTCAGATGCACATCGCGGAAGAACAGTTCCGGCGAATCGAAGGATGTTTCCCAAGGTCGTAGAACAAGCGCCTCGACCAGGCCGTCGTTCTGGTCAATGGGAACGGGTCGGTCCCAGGCCGCCGGTGGCGGATCAGGTCAGTGCAGCCCGAAAAGCACGCACTGGCATACGGGGACCGTCACCTCAGCGGGTCCCCAAGTCAGGTTGTGCTGATCCTTGGCCGTGAAGGTGTACGTGCCCGCCGGCACCTCGAGGAACTCCATGGTCCCCGACTGGCTTGCGCCGCATGTGGGTGCGGACTGGAACCAACTTGTGGTGCTCCGGGACCCGAGCCCCTGGACGGTCAGATCCACGCGGCTCACCGCCTGGCTGTTGGAGAGCCAGAAGGTCACACTGCCGGTTCCGTTTCGTGCGCACGGCTCCATCAAGGCTTCGGGATCCACGTCGTCGATCCGAAAGGTGCCTGCGTACCGCACGTGGGATCCGGTCTGGTGGATTCGATGGTGCCCTACGAACTCACCGGTAGTCTCGGTGTTGAAGGTCAGGGTGTCGACGCTCCCCCCGACGCCGTAGTCGAGGGTCACCACCGCCCCGTTCGAGCCGATCCGGCTGTAAGACCAGGACCGCGTTGGAAGGGTGGTGAGTCCGGCGCCCAGGATGGTCTGCTGGTCGACGAACTGGTAGGTGAGGTTTTGGCCCGGTCCGAGAGTCGAGGTGCCCTGTCCGCTTTGAATCAGCTGCACGCCCCCGATGGTCTGGATAAGCTTATACCCGATGATGGAGGAGGGGACGGCGACCGGATCCGGTGTGGTGGTCACAGAGTCGCAGGAGATGAGGGCGAATCCGACAAGGAGGGCCGCCCCCGAGCGGAATGAGATCCACCGTGGGCGGCGGGGAAGGGGCCGAAAGGAGTAGCGGGAACTTGCCTCCCGGCTATCGCAGATTCTTCGGCACCTTTTGATACGAATGACTCCCTCCTCCGGGCTGAAGGCCTGTCGCGGGCCCCGGTGATCGCAAGCCACATGGCTTATGGAGGCCTTGGGGACGGAGTCAGTTATACCGCCCCGGGTCGGGACGGGCAACATTCCGCGACGGAGATCCGGACCCGGGTTGGCACGTGAGGACGTGGCATCGCACGGGTCGGGGGAGGAGGGTTGCCGGTGCGGATTCTGATGTTGACTACGAAGAGCACTGCCGGCGCGACCGCGCCCCATTCCCGGCTCTCACGGTTGAACTCCACGCCGGATGGGGTCTCACCCGGACCACGAAAACTCGGTAGCCAGCGGCCCACGTCCCGGGCGTGTCGCTCGCACCGTCGACACGGGATTTCTGCGACACTAGACTACCATGGGCTCCACTTCGGTACCTGGAGGAGGGGCCGGACGCTCCATGCCCTACCTCATACGTGGTCCCGGGGAACCTTCACGTCCCAGTTCCGCGAGTGAACGCGCTTTTCCCCTTCGAAGGCATCCAGGCTCGCCCAGATGGTGAAGTGAGTGGAGGTGGAGGTGAGAACCGTGCGGGTCTCCGTGCGCACGATCCATTCCCCCCGGGCGATGGTCCACGTCCACTCCGCCTCCCCCCGTACGCTCTCAAAGTCGTCGGCCACCGAGGAGTACCACTCCACGGAGCGGATCCGGTGGGTGAGGTTTGCGTGGGGAAGCCGGTACGTACCCACGTCATTGACAACCTCCAGGGTGGACGCATCCTCGGCGAGGTCCCGGTGCACGAACCAGTTGTGTTCCGGCGGCTCGAGCATGTCCTTCCGCACCGGTTCCGCGCCCTGGGGGCGCGGCAGATCTGGAAGCTCGGCGTCCTCGACGCGAGGAGGCCTTTGGGGCAGCCGGAGACGACTGCTTCCCGTCCGGATGTTCAACGTTACCGGCTGCGGAGGCGGCCAGGCCAGAGGCCAGTATGAAGTGGAGAGGGCGATCCGGATCCGGTGGCCTCGGGGAAACCGCTGGGCCACCTCGTTGAGCCGGACCGTGACTTCGTAGCGCCTGCCGGGCTCCAGGGCTCGGGGATCTTCACTCCCGTCCCGGTGCGTGAGGTTGAGGAGGCCGTAGGTGACCCGGGTGACCTTTCCATCGGGCCGCACGTCCGAGAGGCGAGCGGAGATCATGGCCACGGGCCGGTCCGACCTCACGTCCAGCTCCACCTCCGGGGCGCCCAGGATCTCCACATCCTCCTCCAGGGGCCGGGTCTGAAAGACCAGGGCCCCACCGTCTTCCTGACGTTGGTCGTGGGCCAGGTCCGGTCCCGCCGCATACGAGCACCACTTTCCTGCGAAGAGGCCCGTAGTGAGCGGGGACTGGATTGAGATGTCCAGGGCCTCCACCTCACCCGTGTCCGAACCGTCGGGTCGCTCATGGCCCTCGACCGGGGCCAGGTGACTGCCCGGGGTCAGCTGGTACCAGCGGTCTCGGAGTCCGGGGGCGGGCCAAGCCTCCTCGGCGACCCATCGGCCGGGACGGTGCTCGTACCGTGTGGTGGGTGGCACGCTGTCCTGCATCCAGACCCGGAGCATGGGTTCCCTGTCCACCCCGTTGTCCTCTTCTCGAAGCCACCGGTCCCACCACCGGATCGCTTCCTGGAGGAAGCCGATGGCGGGGCCAGGCATTCCAAGGTGTGGGTATTTGTGACTCCACGGACCCACGAGCCCCTTGCGAGAACCCTCCAGATTTCGTAGAAGCCGGAACACGGAGTTGGAGTAGCCGTCGGCCCAGCCGCTGACGGCGAAGACCGGCACCTGAATCGCTCCGTAGTCCTCGCATACGGAGCCCTGCTTCCAATACTCGTCCCGACGCTGGTGGCGAAGCCACTTTTCCAGCCAGAGCCCGCTTCCGTTCAGGCGCCGGTGCCACAGCTCCCGCCACGAGTCGCCGACGATCTCCGGATCCGGCGGGAGGCTGTTGAACGCGAACATGGTGGAGGCCCACGAGAGGTTGTCTCCCAGCAGGCATCCTCCCATGTGGTGGATGTCGTCGGCGTACCGGTCGTCCGTAGAGCAAACGGTGATGATGGCTCCCAGTTCGGGTGGACGACGAGCCGCCACCTGGAGCGCGTTGAAGCCTCCCCAGGCGATGCCCATCATTCCCACGGACCCGTTGCACCAGGGCTGTTGGGCGATCCACTGGAGCACCTCCAGGGCGTCCTCTTGCTCGGCGGGCAGGTATTCGTCCTCCAGCACTCCTTCGGAGTCCCCGGCCCCCCTGAGATCCACCCGGATTCCTGCGTAGCCGTGGCCTGCGAAGTAGTGATGGGCGAGGGCGTCCTGCACCGCCTCCACATCCCTCTTCCGGTACGGGATGTACTCCAGGATCGCGGGGACGGGGGTGGTATCCGCCTCTGTCGGTATCCACATTTTCGCCGCCAACCGGACCCCGTCGGACATGGGGATCCAGGTGTGCTCGATGACCCGCACCTCGTGGGGGAACGACGAGACCGTCTCTATGGAGGGGACGTCGCCGTGGCTCACCCCGCTGGCGGGTGGGCCTTCCGCTCCCGGCTGCCGTTCCGTTCCCCTCGTGCCTCCTCCCGCTGGGGACCTGTGAGGGAGATTCATGCTTCGAACTCGAAATCCAGCTCCGAGACCACGCTCCGGTAGCGTTCCAGGAGCTCCCGTTGACTCGGGGCGCCGACGTAGATGATGGCCAGGGCGTAGCTGTAGCTGTCCTGCTCGAAAAGCTCCGAGAGGCGATCTCCCGGCTTCACCTGGAGCTGGATCACCGTGCCCGGGGTCCGTTCCTGGATGGCCTCCAGGGCATCGGCGTCTGGAACCCGGATCACCCGGCCGTCCTCGAAGCGGCGGAGAAAGAAGGTAGCGGCTCGGTTGAAGGCCCCCTCACGGTGAGGCATGCGGGGTTTCCGCCCCAGGCCGATGGCCACGGGCACGGCGTGGTTCGTCATTCCGTCCACCTTTTCGAAGAGATCACTGTGGTGCTGGGCCACCCGGGTGTTGATCTCCACCAGGCGGATCCGGCTCCGGCGCCTGTCCCAAAGGAACTCCATGTTGAATCCGGAGTGGTCGAACTCCACCTGCTCGAGGATTCGCTTCCCCACCTCCACCATCTCCTCCTTGACTTTCCCCGGAAGGAGGGAGGGATACTCATAGCGGGCGAAGGTGGACCGGTTCGGTTCCCGTACCGAGTCCACGATCCCGTGGTGACCCATCTCCCCCCGGAAAACCCACCCTTCCAGAGTGCACTCCCGTCCCGAGATGATCTCCTCGGCGATGCAGTGGTGCCCCCCTACCTGCTGGACCTCCGGAGGCAGCTCGGCCTGGTCCAGCACGAAGTTGAACGGGGTCGCGATCTCTCCGATCCTTTCCCGGATCGTTGAAATGGCGCGGGTGAGCTCCCTGCGGTTGCCGATCCGGAACCCCAGGTGGGAGGCCGCACTCTTGATGGGCTTGACCCAGTACGGATAGGGGAGGGGGATGCCGGCCACCGACTCGTCGTCGAAGGGGTCCACCGGGGCGAACGCCGGCGCGTACTCGGGGATCGCTTTCCGCTGCTCCAGCCGGCTCCAGTACTTGTGCTCGCACCGGAGGACGCTCTCCAGCGAGGGCGAGGGGAGCCCGAAGCGACGACAGAGGATGGGGAGCATGGTGCTCACGGGAAAGTCCATGTATCCCACCACGCCGTCGATGGGGCCCTGGAAGGCCCGAAGCCGCTCTTCCGCCTTGGCCAGGTAGGCGGGCAGATCGTAGTTCTTCGGTTCGTCCAGAAGACTGTGGAACTCGCACTCTTGAGCGGCATCCAGCCGTTCCAGCTTGGCCCGATTGAACTCGTTGAGCCCCACGAGGAAGATGTTCTTCTTTCGCCTCCTCGGCTCTCCCTCCGACGAGGCCCCAGCCCCCTCCCCCGCAGGTGCCTCCATCTCCACGCTCGCCGCCGCGGTGGCACGGGCCACCGGCTTTTCCGCCACGGGCCGGCCCGGGGGAGGGGAGCCCTCTTCCGCCTCGACGAATTCGAAGGGGAGGGCCTTCACCACCCGGGTGTACCGCTCCATGAGTTCCCGCTGGCTTCCGGCACCCACGTACGCACGGGCGTACATGTAGCTGTAGCTGTCCTGGTCTCCGGGCTCCACCTCGGAGAGCCGCATCCCCGGTCTCACGGGAACCTCCACCAGGGTCCCCGGGATCTCCAGGCTGAGACGTCGCAGGTCTTCGCCGGTGGGCGTCCGGACCACCCGGGCGTCCCGGAACCGGCGTAAGAAGAACTTTCCCGCCCGCCGAAACGGACCTCCCCCCTTCGTCCATTCGGGCCAACGACCCAGCGAAAGGTCCACCACTACCCGATGGTTCGGTACGCCGTCCACCTTTGCGAAGACGTCTCCGTGGGACTGGGAGATCCGGGGGTTCACCTCCAGGAGCCAGATACGGTCTCTGGCGGGGTCCCAGAACATCTCCACATTGAAGGCGGAGGCATCCAACTCCACACGCCCGACGACCCTGCGTGCCAGTTCTTTCATCCGCTCCTGCACGGCCCTGGGCAACCGGGAGGGGTACTGGTAGCGGGTGAAGGTGGAGCGATTCGCATGGCGGATCGAGTCCACTACGCCGTAGACCTCCGCCTCCCCGTTGTGAACGAACCCCTCCAGAGTGCACTGGAGACCGGAGATCAGGCCTTCGGCGATGCAGTGCGTCCCGTCCACCCAGGCGATCTCGTCCGGGACGTCCGCCCGTTGGAGGAAGTCGTTGAAGGGCTTCCCCACGTCGATGATCCCGGTCCGAATTGCCGTGATCGCCCTTTGGAGGTCGCTCCGGCGACGGATCCGGAACCCCAGGCGGGAGGCGAAGGACTTCACGGGCTTCAGCCAGAAGGGGTAGTCGAGCTCGAGGTTCGCCACCGCATCGTCGTCAAAGGGGTCCAGCGCGGTGAACGGAGGTACATGGGCGGGGGCCTCTGCTCTCTGTTCCACTCGGCTCCAATACTTGTGCTCGCAGCGGAGCACGCTCTCCAGAGACGGGGCGGGGAGCTGGAACCGGCGGCAAAGGAGGGGGACCATGAGGCTCACCGGGAAGTCCCAGTACCCGATGATGGCGGCGGCCCCCCCGGGGGTCTCCTCAACGGTTCGGGCCGCCTCGTCCAACCGTGCCTGGAGGGGGAAGTCTGCGTCGGCGGTGACTTCGTCCACCGTCAGGAGGGGGAGGAACGAGTATCCCTCGTCCCCCATCCCCAGAGCGTCCAGCTTCTGCCGGTTGAAGCCGTCCAGGCCGACGACGAAGATGTTTCTGGCCACGGGGCCTTCCTCGCAGGAGGGTTCGGAGGGCCGAAAACGGAAGCTGACGGCGTCTCTCTTTCGTGGATCTCCTGCATCCCTTGTGCCAGGTGCCCACACGCATTCATGACGGTGGTCAGCCCCCCGGGGGTGTGGTTACCATGGAGATGGGGGCCGGACCGGCTCCGCTCCGAGTCCGGCCCTTGGGGATGGAGATCCGTGACTCGAGGCGAGGGAGGGAGCATGAGAAGCGTCGCGAACCTGCCGGTTGCGATCCTGGCCACCGCCGGCCTCTTGGCGGCCTGCGAGGAGCCCCCGGAGGTCGAGCCCGATACGGAAGGTGCGCTCCAGGCCCCGGTGAACGCCGATGAGCCCCACCACGACGAGTTGGGCGAAGTGGACTTCCAGGTTACCTGTGCCGAGGACGTTCGCGAGGACTTCGACCGGGCAGTAGCCCTGGTGCACCACATGATGTACGCGGAAGCCCAGGCCGCCTTCCAGGAGATCGCCGAGGCGGACTCGGAATGCGCCATGGCGCACTGGGGGATCGCCAAGACGCTGTATCAGCCCATGTGGCCGTCCAGGCCCGGGCAGGCGGAACGTGACCGGGGCTGGGAGCGGACGCGGATGGCTCGGGAGCTGGGCCCGGGCAACCAGCGGGAGGAAGCGCTCCTGGTTGCCACCGAGTCCTTCTTTCAGGATCCGGAGGTGGACGAGTATTGGCCTCGCATTCAACGCTGGGCCTCCGCGATGGAGGAAGCCTACCGTGCCCACCCCGACGACGACGAGGTGGCCGCCTTCTACGGGTTGGCCGTCATGGCCCGGGGGCAGACCACCGACGATCCGGTGGGACACAACGCGGAGGCAGCCGAGATCTTGGCGGACGTGCTGGAGCGCGAGCCCCTGCACCCGGGGGCGATCCACTACACGATCCACGCCGATGACGTGACCGGTCGGGCCTCGGAGAACCTGTCGGTGGTGAATCGCTACAGCGATATCGCGCCCAGCACCCCCCACGCCCTCCACATGCCCAGCCATATCTACGTGCGGCTGGGAGACTGGCCCGAAGTCATCGAGTGGAACCGGCGGTCGGCTCAGGCCGCCCTACGGCATCCGGTGGGCGACGCCGTCTCCTTCCACCACATTCACGCGTTGGACTACAAGCTCTACGGATACCTTCAGCAGGGGAATGACGAGCGCGCCCGGGAGGTGTTGGACGAGGCCCTCGGCACCGGACCGTACCAGGAGGACTTCAATAGCGCCTTCCACCTGGCCATCATGCCCGCTCGCTTCGCCGTGGAGCGCCGGGCCTGGGACGAGGCCGCAGAGCTGGAGCCCCGCCAGCCGGACTACCTGGCTTGGGACCGGTACTTCTGGCCCGAGGCGCTGAGCTGGTACGCCCGCGGTCTGGGAGCCGTCCACACCGGGGACGTGGAGGGCGCCCAGGAGGCGGAAGCCCGCATGATCGAGCTACGAGACGCAGCGTCGGAGGCGGGTGAGGAGGCCTTTTCGACCTATATTGAGGTGGACCGCCTCATCCTGAGCGGACGCATCGCGCACGCCGAGGGCAACGCGGACGAGGCGGTGGCCCTGACCAGGGAGGCCGCCGAGCTGGAGCGCTCGGTGGAGAAGCACCCCATCACGCCCGGCGCCCTGCTTCCTCCCGACGAGGCCCTGGGGGACCTGCTGGCCGACCTGGCGCGGCCCGCCGACGCCCTGGCCGCCTTCGAGGCCGGGCTCGACGTCTGGCCCAAGCGGTACCACAGCCTCATCGGAGCAGCCCGGGCGGCCCGGGACGCCGGTGAAACGGACCGGGCCCAGGCGCACTACGCTACCCTGCTGGAGGTGGCCGACGGTTCAGCGGTGGAGCGGCCCGGGGTGGAGGAGGCCCGCCAGGCGGCCACCTACAACTGATCCGGCGTAAACCCGAGGAGGGCGTGACGGGCGGGCGGTCTCCGAGGGGGCTCGGCGGAGGGCTCAGCCCCTCCGTCGCCGTCGGAGGCGCTTGGATCCGCCGCTCCTGCCGGACCCGCCACCGTTGGATCCGGAAGCGGACGAAGCGTCCCTCCCACGGGCCGCCTCCGCCTCGGCCTTCCGCTCGGCTTTCGCCTTCGTCCGCTGGCGATCCTCCCGGTTCTTGGCGCGGATCTTCGCGAGGCGCTCCTCGCGTGGGACCTCCACCGCCTCTCCGTGGGCGGAGTAGTCGAAGTCGTCGAGCACGACCCGGGGAAGCTTCGTTTTCACCACTCGCTCGATGGTGCGGATGTGCGGCTCTTCGTCGGGGGCGAAGAAGGTCCACGCCTCCCCGGTGGTGTTCGCTCGGGCTGTGCGGCCCACGCGGTGAATGTAGTCCTCCGACATGTTCGGCACATCGAAGTTCACCACGTGTCCCAGCTCTTCGACGTCGATGCCTCGCTGGGCGATGTCCGTGGCCACCAGGACCTGGAAGTCGCCCTCCTTGAAGCCGGCGAGAGCCCGGGTCCGCTGAGCCTGAGAGCGGTTCCCGTGGATCCGTTCGGCCGAGATGTTCGCTCGGTTGAGCTTCTTGGTGAGCCGATTCGCCCGATGCTTGGTCCGGGTGAAGACCAGCGCCTGATAGACACCCCGCTCCAGAACCAGCTTGGCGAGCAGATCGGCCTTGAGCTTCTGCGGCACCGGGAAGAGTGACTGCTCGACTCCCGTGGCCGGGGCTCCGGCGACCTGCAACGTGAGCTTGACGGGGTCCTTCAGTATCTCGCGCGTGAGCTTCTCGATCTCGCTGGGCATCGTCGCGCTTAAGAAGAGGGTCTGCTTCGGCTTGGGGATGTGCCTGAGGATGCGGCGGATGTCGGGCAAGAACCCCATGTCGAGCATCCGGTCCGCTTCATCCAGAACCAGGTACTCGAGATCGCTCAAGGGCGCGTTCCCCTGGCCGAAATGGTCGAGGAGTCGGCCGGGCGTGGCCACCACCACATCCACCCCCCGCTTCAGTGCCTTGGTCTGCGGCTTGATGTTGACCCCACCGAAGACTGCGGTGGCCCGCACATCGGTGAACCTCGCCAGATCTTCGAGGTCGGCGTGGATCTGGAGAGCGAGTTCGCGGGTGGGGGCCAGGACCAGGGCGCGGGTGCGCCCCCGGGTCCGCCCCAGCAGGTCGTTGAGGATGGGGAGAAGGAAGGCAGCCGTCTTGCCGCTACCGGTGGCGGCGCAACCGAGCAGATCCCGACCCTGGAGGGCCGGCGGGATCGCCTGCGTCTGAATGGGAGTGGGCTCTGTGAAACCGAGGGCGTCGACGGCTTTGAGAAGATCGGCGTGGAGCCCGAGAGTATTGAACGACAAGTGTGATTATCCGGTGCGAGTGCGCCGGGCGGATCGGTCGGAGGGTTTCGACGGGAGAAACGCGGGCGCGAGAGTGTGGCTGGAGGTGTCACGCGAGTCCGCGTCTTTACCTACAGAACTTAAGCCTAACGGTAACCGACGCAGGGAGGAAGACTTGGCCGCCGAGTGGCATTTGGAAGTGCTCCCGGTGCGACGTGCTCGCGTTGTCCCTCTTCGGTGGGTCACGATACGTTTTCCTCCTCCTCGGTATCGGGGCTGGTGGGCGCCTCGCGGCGGGCCCTGCCGGTACCGTACCACCCGCAAAGGAACGCCTATGTTGGAACCCCCAGAGGATCCCGGCGGGGAGCCCGATCCCGAGCTCTACCGCCTCCTGGTGGAAGAGACCCGGGAGCTCGTGTGCCTCCACGACGTGGAGGCACGCCTCCTTTACGTGAGCCCCTCTGTTCACTCCGTCCTCGGCTACTCGCCGAAGGAGCTACTCGGAGTCCCCCCCATGGACCTCGTTCACCCGGGAGAAGGGGATCTCCTGGATGAGACTCTCCGTGCGGTCCTGGAAGGCCAGGATCCGCCCGTCATGACGGCACGCTTTCGGCACGTGAACGGATCCTTCCGCTGGCTGGAGGTGCAGATCCGGTCCCTCAGAGACCTCACGGGGGAGGTCACCGG
Organism: Gemmatimonadota bacterium; assembly: GCA_007127575.1. Taxonomy (GTDB): domain Bacteria; phylum Gemmatimonadota; class Gemmatimonadetes; order Longimicrobiales; family Gaopeijiaceae; genus SKZC01. Next base: position 792 of record SKZC01000320.1, on the reverse strand, counting down.
AATCGTGAGCAGCTCCCGGGATGTGTCCGATCGGGTGGAGCTCCTGGATCATATCTCTCGTCGGGAGGAGACGCTGCGTTCCATCATCGTCACCCTCGACGATCTGGTCTTCGTATTCGACCCCGAGAGGCGGTTCAGGGAGTACCACCAGCCGGCGAGCCACGATGGGCTTTACGCCTCGCCGGAGGCCTTCCTGGGGAGAGAGCTCTCAGAGGTGCTCCCTGAGAACGTCTCCGGGCCGCTGGAACGTTCTCTCGAGCGAGCCGAGGCCCGGGGCACGACCCAGGAGTTCGACTACGAACTGACCATTGCCGGCACCCCGCGACACTTCAACGCGAGGGTCACCCCGATGCTCGACGGGAACGGTACGGTACAAGGGTTCGTGGGGGTCGTCCGAGACGTGACCGCCCGGCGCTCCGCGGAGGAGGCCCGGTTTGCCCTGGTACGAGCGAACGAGCGGGCAGGACGACTGGAGGGGCTCGTCTCCCTGGCCCGGGGCACGGCCCACGAGTTCAACAATCTCCTGACCGCAATCCAGGGAAATCTCACCTTCGCCATGGAGGACCTGGGAGCGGATCATCCGGTGGTGCCTGCCATCTCGGCCGGGCTCGACGCGGCGGATCGGGCCGGTGAGGTGACCCGGAAGCTTGTCACGTACGCAGGGGGCGATGCGCCGGTCCCGGTTCGTGTCGACCCCGGGGCGCTCGTGCGGCGCCTGGAAAAAGAGTTCCGGGCAGGGTTCCCGCTTCGGGCCGAGCTTTCCCTCGAGGTGGAGCTCAGCCTCCCTGTTCT
>SKZC01000265.1 GCA_007127575.1 Gemmatimonadota bacterium | reverse complement strand
GACGCGATCGCCCGGGAATGCGGGGCGGAGGGGGTGGTGACCGGAGAATCGTTGGGCCAGGTCTCCTCCCAGACCCTGGGGAACCTTCGGTGCATCGACGACGCCGCCGAGCTACCCGTGCTCCGGCCGCTCCTGGGAATGGAGAAGCCCGAGATCATCCAACGAGCACACGCCATCGGCACCGGAGCCATCAGCGCAAAGGTCCGGGAGTACTGTGCCATCCATGCAGGCCGGCCTGTGACCCACGCCCGGCCCGACGCGGTGACCCGGGAGGAGGAGAAGCTGTCCCCCGATCTGTTGGACGCCTCGGTGGCGGAGCGGAGAACCCTGGACCTTCGGGAGCTGGATGCCATGGATCTGGTGGCTCCGTACCTGTTCGTGGACACCGTTCCTCCCGGTGCCCAGGTGTTGGATCTTCGGGAGGCCCAGGCCCACCGGAAGTGGAGCTTCCCTGGCTCCAGACGGATCTCCGGACGGGAGCTCACCCGAAGCGGGGTACGGGAGATGGAGAAGGAGCGTACCTACGTCCTTTTCTGTGGCCAGGGGCTGGAGTCGGCGGATGCAGCCGAGGACTTGCAGAGAAAGGGGTTCGAAGCGTACGCCTTCCGCGGGGGAGTGGCGAAGCTCAAGGCGGAGGCCGCCGCGGGAGGTCGCGAGCCTGCGGAGTGATGGTCCCACGAACGAGCCGCCTCGTCCGGCGAGACGGCTCATACCGAGCCAGGAGGGAACGCATGGTCCACGAACGAACCCACGCCCTCGGTCCCGCCGGAGCTATGGTGATGGCGCTGGCGGCCTTCGTGCTCGCTCCTTCGGGTGGGGTGGCGCAGTTGGCGGAACCCGAACCGTCGGAGGTGGACGCCGTCTTCCAGGAGTGGGATGACGAAGGGCTGCCGGGGTGTGCCGTTGGGGTCATGCACGAGGGAGAGCTCATCTACGCCCAGGGATACGGGATGGCCAACCTGGACTGGGGGATCCCCATCGACCCGTCCACCGTGTTCTATATCGGCTCCATCTCCAAACAATTCGCCGCGGCGGCGGTGGCCCTCCTTCACATGGAGGGGGTGGTCTCCCTGGACGACGACGTCCGTCGCCACATCCCCGAGCTTCCGGATTATGGCGAGACGGTGACCCTCCGTCACCTCATTCACCACACCAGCGGGATCCGAGACACCTACGCCCTTCTGAACCTCGCCGGACTCAGAGTCGCCGACGCCCACGACGACGACGAGTACCTGGAGCTCATCGCCGGGCAGGGCTCCCTGAATTTCCCTCCAGGGGAGGAGTACCTGTATTCCAACGGCGCCTATTACCTGCTCTCCGAGACCGTGCGGAGGGCTACGGGACGCAGCCTGGGCGCCTTCACAGAGGAGCGGTTCTTCCAACCTCTGGGGATGGAGTCCACCCACTTTCACGAGGACCGGGAACGGATCGTGCCCCGTCGGGCCATGAGCTATGGAGGATCCTCCGAGGAGGGGTTCCGCCAGACCTATCTGGGCAACTTCGACAAGGTGGGAGCGGGAGGTCTGTACAGCTCCATTGAGGACTTCGTGGCCTGGGAGCGCAATTTTCTCACGGACGAGATCGGCGAAGGCGGCTTGATGGAGCTCCTCCTCACCCGCGGTGAGCTCAACTCCGGCGAGACGCTGGATTATGCCTTCGCCCTGAGCCATGGAGAGCACCGAGGCCTGCCGACGGTGGGCCATGGCGGGAGCTTCATGGGATTCCGGGCCGACTACGTGCGTTTCCCGGAGGAGCGGTTCGCCGTAGCCGTCTTCTGCAATCTGGGCTCCATCAATCCCGGGGGGCCGGCCAGGGAGGTAGCGGAGCTGTACCTGGAGCCGCTGATGGAGCCGGAACCCGATGATGAAACGGACCCCACATCCGACGACCCCAACGAGGACGAGTCGGAGCCGGTGGCCGAACTCTCCCCGGAGGTCTTGCCCGAATACGCCGGGGACTTTCGGAACCGGGATCTAGGGGTCACGTACCGGGTTCGGCTCCAAGGGGACACGTTGAGGATGGAGCGTCCCCGGGCCACTCCGCAGGTCCTGGAGTGGGAGGAGGGAGATCGCTTCCGGGCCGGTGGTTGGGAGGTGGAATTCCTCAGGGCCCCGGATGGTGAGGTTCGGGCCCTGTCCGTGGACGCCGGTCGAGCCCGAGGGGTTCACTTCATCCGCGTTTCCTCTCCCTGAAGTCGCGGCTTCTACTCTGGGGCCTCCTGGCCGGGCTGGGGGCCGCCGCCGCCTCGGTCCTCACCGTCAGGGAGTTTCCCCAGGCCTTTCCCGCCGTTCGCATCGATGTGGAGGCCACCCGGGGAGAGGCGTTGGAAACCGTTCGGCTTCTCTCCGGCGAGAGGGGGTGGGATACCCGGGAATATCGGGAAGCCGCCTCCTTCGGGGAGGAGACGCCGCTGGGAAGGATCTATCTCGAACTGGAGGTAGGGGTCCCGGACGGCCTTCGGAGCCTCCAGGCGCTGGAGCGTCAGCCGTATCAGTGGCGGGTCCGTCACTTTCGCCCCGGGGACCTTCGGGAACTCCTGGTCCGGTTGACCCCTGCCGGCCAGCCGTACGGTTTTCGCCTTCGCCTACCGGAGCTCCTCCCGGGTCCTGAGCTCTCTTCAACGGAGGCCCAACGGGTAGCGGAGCGCCTGGCGGAGGAGGACTGGGGCTTTCGGCCCGAACTCCACGAACTGGTGGAAGCCACACGGGAGGTGACGGCCGGCGGGAGGGCCGATCACCTCTTCGTCTACCGGCAGAGCGCGCTGGGGGTGGGGGAGCTGGAGCCTCGAGTCCGCATCGGCCTCTCCGGTGCTGAGCTCACGGAGTTCAGTCCGACGGTGTACGTCCCTCCGGAGTTCCAGCGACGGCTGGATGCCATACGTAGCCCCAATCAGCGCCTCGCCCTGGCTGGTTGGACTCTGTTCTTGGCCCTCTTCGTTCTGGTGGGTGGGGGGGGCGGAGCCCTTTACCTTCTCCGGTCCCAGTCCCTCACGGTGCGGGCCCCTGCGGTTGTAGGCTTCGGTGGGGCCGGGCTGGTGGCCCTTTCCTTCCCCAACGACCTTCCGTTGGCTTGGATGGGCTACAACACGGCCTGGTCTCCCCATTTGTTCCTGCTTCGACAGTGGGGCGGGGCGGTGGCCGTCTTTCTGGTAGGAGGAGTACTTCTTACCTGGCTTCTTGCCGTGGCCGAGGGGCTGGGTCGTCTGGCCTTTCCCGGCCACGTTCGGTCGTGGGATGTGGGGCGTCCCGGCGTGGCTTCCTCCCTTCCCGGGATGGGATTGGTTCTGGGCGGCTACCTCCTGGCCCTGTTCCAGGTGGCCTTCGTCGTTCACTTCTACGGAGCGGTGTCGGCGCGGCCGGGATGGTGGACTCCGCCGGAAGCTCTCCTGCAACCGGACCTTCTCGCCACCTATGTTCCGGCCCTGGTGGCGGTGAGTGGATCCTTGGGGTCCGCCCTCTGGGAAGAGAGCGTCTTTCGAGCCATCCCTCTGGCCGGCGCGGTCCTCCTGGGACGACGATTCGGAGGCATGGCGGGGTGGGTCGGGCTGGCGCTGGTATTGCAGGCTCTCGTTTTC
>SKZC01000246.1 GCA_007127575.1 Gemmatimonadota bacterium | reverse complement strand
GGGCGCGGCAGTAGGCCTCCATTTGGGCACGGTAGCGACGGGCCCGGACGTCCATGGCCCGGGTGTCGTGGAGGGGGATGCGGTCCGTCTTCCAGTCCACCACCTGGAGTCGAACCCGTGGGGAGCCGGAGCCCTCCGGGACTTCCGCCTCCGGCAGCCGGTGAACCCGGTCCGCGGTTCCGCGGAGCACTCCGTCGCCGTCCCGGGCCAGGAAGGGGAGCTCCCGGTCCAGTTGGGTCCCTGGGGGGTGGGCCTTCCGGCTGACGAGAGCCCGGATCTCGGGCTCCTCCACCTGCTTGCGGATCCGGGCCAGAAGGGCCTCCGGCTCGGCCACCCCCGGCGTTCGCTCCCGGGCCAGGCGCAGGAGCTCCTCCTCCGGGGGCCAGCCGTCCTCGATCCACTCCAGCCGCTCCAGCCAGAGGTGGATCAGCGTCCCCCGCTCCAGCGCCTCCGCCGGAGAGGGCTCCAGGAGCTCTGCCAGGTTCGTCTCCTCCTCCCGCTCCAGCTCCGACGGGGTGCGGTGGACCAGAATTCGGCGGCGGGGGGGCTTCGGGGCCTCCCGCTCCCGGCCCGGGGTACGGGCAGCCGGAGTCGGCCGCAGAGGTTCTCCCACACGCTCCCCTGCGCCAGCCCGGATCCTCTCCGGGATCCCGTCCTTCCGCCACCACTCCGGGTCTCCGGCGCTCCATAGGATGGTGTCCGGGGGAGCGGGTTCGCCTTCGCCCTGCAGGGCGGTGCGGACGAGGCGGGCGTGGCTACGGGTGCGGGAGCTTCCCTTGGGATCGGGGTTCACGAAGAGGTGCACCGCGAACCGGGCCCGGGTGAGCCCCACGTAGAGCGTGCTGAGGGCGTCCCGGAGCCCGGACTCCCGGTACTGGTTCGCCGCCTCCTCCAACTCTGGAAAGTGGGGTTCGGCGTCCCGCTTCGGTCCTGGGAGGATGCGTTCCACAGGGCCGGCTCCGCCGGCATCGCGAAGGGCCACGAAGGAGGCCAGCGCCCCGGCGGAGTAGGTGGAGCCCCCGTCCAGCTCCGGGAGAACGACCACGTCGAAGTCCAACCCCTTGGACCTGTGGATGGTCATGACCCGGAGCGTGGAGCCCCCTGGCGCCTCGGCCCGGGCCGCCTCCGCCATCCGCACGAACTCGGAGGGGCGGAGCCCGGCGGAGTCGTCCCACTGGTGGCCCAACTCCACCAGCGTTCGGAGTCGGGTCCGGTCCCGGATGGGGAGTCCAGGCTGCAGGGCCCGGAGCCACTTCGCCAGCGTGGGGCCGTAGCCCCGGGCCAGGAGGGCCTTCCGCACGGAGCGGGCCGCCTGGGCCGCCTCCCGCTCCGTGGCCCCGCGGGAGAGGCCCACCAACTCCCCCACCGGTGTGGCGGCGGCCAGATAGCGGGCGATGGGGTCGCCGGGGTGGTCCGCCAGCCGGAGCAGGGCCAGGACGGCGACTACGGCGGGGGCGTCGGTGACGGGGACGCCTCCCTCCTCACTGGCCTCCACACCCCGTTCCTGCAGGGCCGCGATGATCCGGGCCACCTCGTGGTTGGTCCGGGTGAGCACCCCGATCTCCGCCCCGGGGAGGGACCGGTGGAGGTGGGTGATCCGGTCCGCCGCCTTCTGGAGGAGGGGGGTGAAGGGGCCGTTCTCGTCCTCCTCGCCTTCGGGACCCGTCTCCACCGAGACGTGGCCGGGGCGCTCCGGGAAGTGGGACCGGTGGGGCTGGAACCCCCGGGCCCACCGCCGGGCAAAGGGCTGGAGGCTTTCTTCCAGGACGGGGTTCTCCTCCACCCCCTGGAAGACCCGGTTCACCAGCTCCAGGACGGCAGGGGACGAGCGGCGGCTCTCGGTGAGAGTGGAGGGCTGGAGGCCGTAGCGCGCCTGGAGGAGCTCCAGGATCCGGGGCTCGCCGTCCCTCCACCCGTAGATGGACTGCTTGGGGTCCGCCACCACGAAGGCGGCTCGCTCCCCTTCGTAGCCCGAAAGGATCTCCCCCACCAGGGGCTCCAGGGCGGCCCACTGGGCGGTGGAGGTGTCCTGGAACTCGTCCAGGAGGACGTGGCGGATCCGGCCGTCCAGGCGGTAATGGATCTCATTCAGCTCCGGCCGGGTCCCGCCGTCTCCCAGGAGCGCGTAGGTGAGGTCGGCGAACCCGTACGCTCCCCGGTTCCGCTGAAGGGCCCGGAGGCGCCGGTCGTAGAGGGGAAGGAAGACGCTCAACGCCCGGATCCGGGCGGACAGGTCCCGTCCGATCCGGGCCCGGGCGCACTCGGTGAGTCGGCGGATGGGGGTCGCCACCTCCTCGGGGATCTCCACCCGGTCGAAGGGCTCCTCCTCCCGGGTTCGCTGCACCAGGGTCAGGGAGAGGAAGGCGTCCCAGTCTCCCTCCTGGGCGAGCCGCAGGGCGCTCTCTCGGGCGTTCGCCCAGCTTTTTCGGGGCGTCCCTTTCTTCGTGGTGGGCAGCTCCACCTCCCGGAGCTCCTTCAGTGCCTCGGGGTCCGGGGTGGGGTCGCCCTCCTCCCACGCCTCCGGAGGCTCCCAGAGTGCGGGGCCTGCGCCCTCCCTCCGCTCCCGGTAGAGTCCGTGGAGGAGGCGGACCTGTTCCAGAAGGGTCTCGTGGACGGAGCGGTCCGCGTCTCCCTTCCCGGCGGCTCGGGCCAGCTCCATGAGGACGCGGGGGTCTCCCTCCTCCAGCACCTCTCCCACGGCCCGGGCTCGGAGCTCCCCTTCGGTGGTGGGATCCGCCACGGTCCACTCGCCGGGAAGCCCCAGCTCCAGGCTGAACGCCCGGGCCACCCGGTGAAAGAAGGCGTCCAGGGTGTGGACCTGGAGCCGGTGGAGGTCGGTGAGGACGCCTACGAGGATCCGCCCCGAGCCCTCCGGGGTGAGGCGGTCCTGGAGCGCGCCTCCGGCCACGGCCGCCCCCAGCTCTCGGGCGGCCTCCGGGCTCAGGGTGGCCCGGGCCAGGCGGAGAAGGACCCGTTCCAGGATCTCGCCGGCCGCCTTCCGAGTGAAGGTGGAGGCCAGGATCTCCTGGGGAGGGACGCCCAGGGCCAGGAGCCCGATGAGCCTGGAGGAGAGCTGGTAGGTCTTCCCCGAGCCCGCCGAGGCCAGCATGAGCTCCCTTCGGAGGAGCCCTTCTCCGTGGGCGTGGGCGTCGGTCACGGCTCCCCTCCGTCTCCACTTCCGTCCCGGGCCGCCGAGGCCAGAACTCCCTTCCCCAGAAGCGCCGCCAGGGGATCGTCCTTCCGGATCCGGGTCCGGGCCGGATCGAAGGTGAAGCGGTTCGCCCGGAGGGTCCGCACCGCCTCCCGGGCCGCGGCGTCTGCCGCGTCCAGCTCCTCCGGGGTCCATTCCGCCTCCAGGAGGCCCACCTTTTCCCGGTCCCGGGGGAGGGCCACATAGCCCAGCCGGAGGGCGCCGGCGCCCCCCGACGGGAGGAGCGGGCCTCCTCCTTCGTCCCCTTCTCGGAGGGCCCGGGCCAGGTGACGGTAGAGGGGGAGCTGGAGGTCCACCCACTCCCGAAGCGACCCCCTCCCCTTCCGATGGGTCTGATCGGGGCTTCGGCCCACCTCGGAGGTCTTGT
>SKZC01000208.1 GCA_007127575.1 Gemmatimonadota bacterium | reverse complement strand
TCACCGTCTCGGCGGAAGGGGAGGCCGGCGTCCGGGACTGAGGATCCGGACGGAGGTCCGAGGCCCTCCTCCCGGAGGGATTGGGTCGAAGGGCCTGGAGGCGTGGCGCCTCCAGGCCCTTCGCATTTTTCCCAGGGGTGGGGTTATCTTTTCTCGAAGGTCGTCGTCATCATGACCGGGAGGAAGGAACTCCATGGCATTTCAACGTTCGCTTCCCCTCGCCCTTGTGACTCTGGCCATGCTGGCCGGGGATCCTCTTTGGGAGGGTGGAGGAGACTCCCTGCAGGCCCGGGGCTCGTCCCCTGACGGCTACCTCCGTGCCGTCGCTCTCCACTTCGAGGTACCGCTGGAGGAAGTGCAGGTCCTGGCGGACTGGGGCCTCCCCATGGAAGAGGTTCCGGTGGTTCTCCTGATGGCGGAGCGCTCCGGGGTGGCTTCCGATGCCATCATCGCGCTTCGTCGAGGAGGCGCTTCCTGGATGTCGCTGGCGCAGCGTTACGGTTTGGACGCCGGGACCTTCCACATCTCCCTCACCGCGGACGAGGCGGGCGACCTGCTGGGGGCCGTACGCGACCGGTTCCAGAGCGCTCCACCAGGACAGTGGGCCGGTATTCAGCTCAGCGATTCGGAGGTTGTGGCCCTGGTGAACGTTCGGATTCTGTCCCGGGAGCTGGGTGTGTCCGCTGGACGGGTGGTGGAGGCCAGGACGGCCTCCGATGACTTCGTTCAGGCCTACGGTACCCTCCTCCCCGGAGGGTGATCTCGGAGACTGGGAGAGGCGGGGACATGGGGCAGGAGGTGTCGGAACCCAACCTGGATCCTGATACGATCCGACAGTTCACCAAGGCGGTCCTGAATGACCTCAGGGCCCTGGAGCGGATCCTGGACCGGGGGCTCATCGAACGGGGGGTCCGGAGGTTCGGCGCCGAGCAGGAACTCTTTCTGGTGGATGCAGGATGGCGTCCCGCCTCCGTGGCGGAGGCCGTGCTGGAGCGACTCCCCGGCGAGCCCTTCACCACGGAGCTGGCCAAGTTCAATCTGGAGATCAACCTGGCCCCCATGCGTCTGGAGGGTCGGTGCTTCCAGGCACTTCACCAGCGGCTGGACGAGCTCATCCAGGAGGTGCGTGACGCCGCCCGGGCGGAAGGGGCCGATGTGGTCCTCACGGGTATCTTGCCCACTCTGAGCAAGTCGGATCTCTCCCTGGCCAACATGACGCCCAAGCGGCGCTACCATACCCTGAACGAGGCGCTGACCCGCCTCCGGGGGGAGGTATACCGGCTCCAGATCGAAGGCACCGACGAGCTCCACATCGAGCATGACTCCGTGATGCTGGAGTCCTGTAACACGAGCTGTCAGGTCCACCTCCAGGTGTCGGCGGAGGAGTTTCCCCTCTTCTACAACGTGGCCCAGGTGATGGTGGCTCCGGTGCTTGCGGCCGCGGTGAACTCTCCACTTCTCTTCGGGCGTCGCCTCTGGGACGAGACCCGGATTGCCCTTTTCCAGCAGTCCATCGACACCCGGACGGCCAGTCCCTATCTCCGGGATCTGAGCCCGAGGGTTCGGTTCGGGGGGAAGTGGGTGAAGCGGTCCGTCACCGAGCTGTTTCAGGAGGACCTGGCCCTCTTCCGGGTCCTCATGGCCGGCTCCGTGGAGGAAGACCCGGCCCGGGTCCTGGAGGAGGGAGGGGTGCCCGAGCTCCAGGCGCTCCAGCTCTACAACTCCACGGTCTACCGGTGGAACCGTCCCTGCTACGGGGTGAAGGACCAGATCCCGCACCTGCGGATCGAGTGCCGGGCCCTCCCGGCGGGCCCTTCCGTGGTGGATCAGGTGGGGAACGCTGCTTTCTGGCTCGGCCTCGTTCTGGGCGGAGTCCGGGAGTACGGGGACGTGAGCGCCGTCATGGAGTTCGACGAGGCCCGGGCCAACTTCCTGGCGGCGGCGAGACATGGTCTCCGAGCCGGCTTTCAGTGGGTGGATGGCGACACGGTGGGTGCCACCTCCCTTATACTCAACACCCTCCTGCCCTTGGCCCGAGAGGGGCTGGTGGAGGCGGGAGTGGACGGAGCGGATGCCAGTGACTACCTCGACGTGGTGCGGGAGCGGGTGGAGTCTCGAAAGACGGGAAGTGCGTGGGCCCTACGGTCCCTGGCCGGGATGAAGGAGCACGGCACGCGAGCGGAACGTTTGGCGGCCATCACCGCCGGGACGGCCCGCCGGCAGGAGGAGGGGCGCCCGGTTCACCAGTGGGAGCCCGCCGTCCTGCGGGAGGCGGGGGGGTGGAAGTACAATTACATGAGGGTGGAACAGTACATGGCTACCACGCTGGTCACCGTGAACGAGGACGAGCTCGTGGATCTGGTGGCCTTCCTCATGGACCGGGAAGGCCTCCGCCACGTCCCGGTGGAAGACGACGAGCACCGACTGGTGGGGCTCGTCTCCTATCGATCCATCCTTCGGCTCGTGGCGGACCGGGGGGCGGACTGGGAAGGGAACACTCCGCCGGTGAAGGCAATCATGGAAAAGGAGCTGGCCACCGTGTCGCCGGAGACGCCCACCCTGGAGGCCATCGACCTCATGCGCCGGGACCGGGTATCCTGTCTTCCGGTGGTGAAGCAGGGGAAGCTGGTGGGTTTGGTCACGGAGAGAGACTTCATGCCCATCGCCTACGAGCTTCTGGAGGAGCGACTGCAGGAGGGATGAGGCCGTTGGGAGTTGAACACACTGGCAGGACTGAATGGGATTCGGCGCGTCCTCCCCGGGTGTTGGGGAGGGTGAGGGGCTCCGCCGCCGGGCCCGCCGTTCTTCTGGTGGGAGGAATCCATGGGAACGAACCCGCCGGAGTGGAGGGGATCCGGGAGGTCCTGGAGGTTCTGGGTCGGAGGGGGCTGGGGGCTGGGGACGTTCTGGGTATGGTGGGAAACCGGAGTGCCTTGGCCCGGAGTAGTCGGTTCGTAGACGTGGACATGAACCGGATCTGGGGCGAGGAAGGTGCTTCGGCGAATGGGAGTGGCGCCTCGGAGGTGGGGGAGCGGCGCAAGCTCATGGAAGCCCTGGGAGATTGGGTCCAGGAGGCGTCGGGGCCCGTCTACGCTCTGGACCTGCATACCACGTCGGGACACGGCCCTCCGTTCCAGAGCTCCATGCGTGTTCCCGGGGTTCCCCATGAATGGAGCGCCGGCCTCATCCCCGTCCCCCGGATCCTCGGGGTCGACGCCCTGGTCCAGGGGACCCTGGTGAGCTTCCTGGCGAGCCGCTGGAAGGTCCGCTCCATCCTCTTCGAGGGGGGGCAGCACGAGGACCCGGGTTCACCTCGCCGGATCCAGGCCGCGGTGTGGGCGCTCCTGGGATCGCTGGGGGTCCTTCCTGAAGGGCTAGAGGACCGAAGCGTCGAGGCCCGGACGCTTTTGGAAGAGGAAAGCCACGGCCTTCCTCGCCTCTTTCAGATGGTTCACCGCCACCCTGTGCTCCCTGGCGAACGATTCCAGATGGAGCCCGGCTACTTCAACTTCCAGGACGTGCGCCGAGGTGAGCTCCTGGCCCGGGGCCGTCGCGGCTGGGTCCGGGCCCCGCAGGATGGGCGG